>NZ_DLAV01000006.1:0-281612 GCF_002494055.1 Sphingobacterium sp. UBA7038 | reverse complement strand
CTTTTTGAGACAGCCTCTTTTATCACACAATACTAAACCTACAAATCGTTCAACCACTTATTTACCTCATCCTGTGTTTTACCGGTCTTCTTTTGAAGCTTACCTACCAATTCGTCTTCTTTGCCCTCAGCATACAATAGATCATCGTCGGTAAGGTCTGCATATTGTTGTTTTACCTTGCCTTTGATTTCGTTCCAACGGCCTTTCCATGTTAATTCGCTCATAATTACTTTCGTTTTATTGTTTGTTAATAGAACAGTATCGCTCCGCAAATCGTTTAGAAAATAATGTTATAAAATGTTAAACTCACAACATTCACCTGGCAAACAGGCGCTTTCTATTTTTCGCAGGACTATTTCCGATTACAATTGGCCGTCCATGCCTTGCCGTCTTTT
Source organism: Sphingobacterium sp. UBA7038 (assembly GCF_002494055.1). Lineage (NCBI taxonomy): Bacteria > Pseudomonadati > Bacteroidota > Sphingobacteriia > Sphingobacteriales > Sphingobacteriaceae > Sphingobacterium > Sphingobacterium sp. UBA7038. The sequence goes on along the minus strand of NZ_DLAV01000006.1, from coordinate 281,217 downwards.
GTATAACCAATTGTCAATTTACCGGCATCAATACGGATAAATCCCGTACCTGCTGAGCCGATATTAACTAAGACGTTATCCTTTTTTTCAAAATCTACTCCATTGAGATTAGGAATGCCATTTCCAAAAGCAAAATTATAGGTATCGCCAACTTTTGTTACAGTAACCGTTCCTTCTCCCGAGGCAACATCGTTATCATTGTTGTTCATGTCATCAAAGCCAATAGTGCCTTCATATTTTCCAACAAAAAGATCGTTATCAGCCGGATCATCATCTTTGCTACATGATGTAAAGCCTACTAATACTGTTAAAATAAGCATACCTAGTCCCAGTGTTTGAATTAATTTTTTCATACGTCGATGTGTTATTGTGAATAATTTATGTATTACAGCAGGGTAAAATTCAAACTTTGTGCCAGTCCAAATACAAGATTCGAAACATACGTATCAAAACGCCCAAGAAGAGGTATAAATACAGTCTAAGGGTATTAATACAATCCGACCAAGACGAAACGCCCAATTGAGAGTCTATAACCGTACATCGAAGATCATTCAGAAAACAAATCTCATCCACTAAGAAAAGAGGCAAAATATTTTTTAAAAAACTTGGAGCGAAAGCGCATTATCGCTAAATTCATTTATTCCAAGCCTACACTATGGAAATCAATTATGCGTCTATTGTCCGAAGATTTGAGGAATACTTTGACGTATGGAGTTCCAAAGTATACCAATATGGGCTCAACAAAACCAAATCTTCTTATCTAGCCGAAGAAACTGTGCAGCGTGTATTTATCAAACTCTGGAAAAATATGCGTGACAAAAATATTGATTCCAGCATAGAATCCCAGATATTCTGTATCACCCGAACAGTAGTGATTGATTTGGTCAAAGCAGAGTATAATCGAAAGAAACTTTTGGATCACGATCAGACAATTGTCTTGCGGCATAGTCCTCATGATGATTTTTATGCCAAACAACTTTCATCCACACTCCATGAAATTGTCGATAAATTACCAAAGAAACGCAGCTGCCCTTTACCTGTTTCAATATATGCTTCTAAACTTTTCACAAATTGTCGCCATCCATCTGTACAAATATCATAGCATTCGATTTCAGGGGATAAGCCAATATGTTCAAGTTGCAACACAATCCCTTTTTCTTTTTCTGTGATGTCCCAAACGATCGTTGTGCCAATCCATTCTTTTTGATTATTCAATCCGGGAAGGGCTATCAATGAATCTTCGACATGCCAAACAACTTTTGCATTTTCATGTAAGTCTTCCACTTGCATTACTTTGTAAATAAGATCTCCAAATCGAATTGTAAATCTATCGTCCTTCTTATTGGAAGAGCCCTCAAACATGACTGTCCACCAAAATGGTATTTCATCGGTTAGTGCTTTAAATACCCGATCCTTTGTTACACCCAACTGGATAGTTTGACTATAATTTTCCATTGCCAATTTTTTTTTATTAAATACGGCCTCGATTTTCCGTTATTATTAACGAATTTATAGATAGATTTTCCAATCGATCTTAGCATAAGACAAGTTTTTCTTTAGTTTTAGGTAGTAGCGGATAATAGCTATATTACTTTTATACTCCAAACAACACGTTACTAATCAAATATAAAACCATCTATGAAGACTATGCTTCGAAAATTAGGAATATTAGGATTTCTGATCGTACTAAATCTCTCCACATAAAAGCCACGTCTCACGACGTGGCCTTAAACTATACATATGAAACAATTGTATTTTCTGTATAGCGCTGATCATAGCGCAAAATATACTCTTTCGGTGTGCAGCCGATAATCTGTTTAAATACGCGGTTAAAATTTGTAATGCTATTGAAGCCGCAGTTGTAAGCAATAAATGAGATATTTTCCAAATGTAAATGATCTTTTCCCAATTGACTACAAACCTCATTAATTCGTATCCGGTTTAGATAACCAACTAAAGTGATTCCACAGTGTTTTTTGAAATAACGGCAGAATGCCTGTGGCGACAGGTGTGCCCTTTCTGCAACACTTTCTAAAGTAAGCCCATGTTTAAAATGTGTATTGATATAATGACAAACCTTCTCTATGCGGTTATTTTTTCCAGTGGAACCGACTACAGTCTCCATCGGTTCGGGACAGAGCGCATCTGTTCTCTTTGAAATTTGGGCTAGTGTCCGGAGCAAATAGAAGAAATGCATCATTTTATCGATCTTTTCCGATTGTTTTAATAACAGCATACGCTTAGATACCATGTCGAAATCCACCTCCGGAATCTTAAATCCCCTGGAATCCTGACTTAAAAATTGCTCCAAGGATTCAAATTCACCCAACATAAAAAGTTGTTTCAACCTCCCTTCCGGATCAAAAAAGATCGAAATGGATCTAGCGGCATCACCAGCCTTATCCTCGGATACAGATTTAAATACATGTGCTTGGTGAGCAGCGATGAAAAATATATCGTTTTCCTTAAAGGGATGGAGGGTTTCATCCACAAGCAACACACCTTTTCCTTTCGTAATCCACATTAACTGGGCTTCTTGATGACGATGCAAATGTGGATAGAACGATTCCGAGATATCCTCCTGGACAGTGATGCTTTGTCCTTTAATTACAGGAATATTAAATTGTAACGTTTTCATAGCATGTTAGTATTAGGTTACTCAACATTGGTTTTACTAAATATAGACAACAAGCGTAACATATTGAGAAATGTCAATCGCACATCTAATAAAATGTCAAAATTTGCTCATAATTGGTTAATTTTCGCACTGTGGGCATCTAAGTTTAATATAGATCTGGGTTTAATAAAGTGTGGGGAACTTACTATGCTCCCCTAATCTTTATTGTGTAATACGCGTTACCGTTGGCAGTTTTACCTGAACCTCATAAGTACCTTCCATCAATAGCTGGAATCCAAAAACAGGGTTGACATTATTAGCACTTAAGCCGTCGATTTGGGCATACTTCATGGGGATGCGATAGTAATTGAGAAAACCCCAATCTGTTCCATCTTTTCCAATTAATTTAGCAAGCGGAAAAGGTGCAACCTCAAAATCACAGATCAACGAATTATCTGTCACTTGGACTGGATTAAACTTCACATGAGATTCAAACATCGGTCGATCCCCCCGTTTGATCACTTCTCCATTTTTAGGATTGAATGCATTTCCATTTTTATCGACGATCTTTAGGATAACACGAGCGCCATCGTTTGAAATTTTTGTACAAGTCACTTTTGGGGCTGTAATTCCGGTAAAAACTTCTGCAGCGCTCGATCCACTTGCCGCTTGATAGGTTACTTTAAACATATCATCAATCGTAGGTTCTACAATCTCGATGGTGGCCAATTTAGGGAATACACGCTCTCCTCTAGGGTTGGTCATTTTGACATCAAAATTAAAACGCCCTAAAGGTAGATTGGCAGAAGCTCGATTAAAAACCAGCTGTCCACTGACTGTATTAAATTCCATCGGGGCTTTCTTTACTGTTTCTCTCTTTTTATTGAGTAGTTCGACCGTGGTATCTGTCTCGGCATTGAACACTAAACCAGGCTTAAAGGTTAGAATGTCAAATTCTTTAAAAAAGACATCCGGTGCGGGCTGACCTGTTGCTTCATCGTTTAAGTTTAACAATTCGAATGTATAGGGGGGCGTAGAACCATCTGTATTAATACGGTCAGACATCGTTAGGGACATTCCACGTTTGCAAAAAATGGTATTATCTTTATATCGTATACCTTCGCTCAAAAAGCCGTTTTCAATTTTCTTGCAGCCAGAAGTTAGCGCAAAAGCAAACAGCAAGCTATATAAAATTTTTAAATTCGTTTTCATATCAGTCTCTAATCAGCCATTTTTCCGGCGTTAAAAAATAAACGATGTGTGTTTTGCAATACATGCAATACACCTGTCGTCGTCCTAATTCCCGAGGTTTGACAATCATAGGATTTATCAAGTTGATCTTTTGGAATCGCATTATAATCGGGTTCCTCAGCATCAAGAGTACCGATCACCTTTGTGAAATTGAGATAATCTACATAATCCAGATAATCGCTGTAGTCACGTGTTCTGCGCAATTTGATATTGAACCTGACATTGGGAATTGCACCAAGCTTGCTTACAAAATATTTGTTGTCAGGGCTGAGATTTTCTCGTGTGATCTTTCCATCGAATAGGTAGATCATCATCGAATCACGTAATTCTTTGACTGGGATGTTATTGATCCCGAACTGAATATTTTCGTTTCCCACCTCAATGATCCTTTGTTGTTTTTTGGCGGCTACATAATCCCGTACGCCATAATCGCTCGTTGCAAAGAACGTGACATCTGAATTCACAATATCTTTAATACCGGCACGGTCTATAATCTTAACCAACGAATCAAAGCTACCATGCTGCTTCAAAAAATCATAAGTTGTCTGGTTCACGTTGGCATCGCTCTTTCCACCATCGACTTTATAATTATCCTTCTTACATGCGAAAAGAAAAATTAATATTGACGCAAACAATCCTGTTATCTTTTTCATAATTCTTTTTTTAGTGCTTACACCTTTCCTCTCCAGTATGAGGTCTGTGTCAACTTGTTATTATTTTTGAATAGGGCTGGATTAATTGGCCAATAGAATCCTTCCTGACGGAAGCGGGACTCAGAGAGCCATGGAACAAAATTGCTGTATTGCCTTGTTCGCAATAGATCATAAAAAATATGCCCTTCGAGATAAAGTTCTTTTCCTCTTTCAATAATATATTCGTACATGACATCGTCTTTACTCGATGTATTATCCACGAAGGCAGATTCATCGGCGCCATTCCTTTTTCTAAATTCATTGATGATGTCTATTGCTTTGGAAACTTGATTTCTATAAAGTGCAATTTCGGCTTTCAACAAGCGCATATCCGCTAACCTAAAGACAATCAGATTATTGCTAACATAAGCATCTTGCTTTTGTGAGGGATTACGGTAGACAACACTTTGATATTTTACGCAAGTAGGTTTATCACTGTTTAGATCGGTAAAATTACGTCTACAACGAATATCACTATCGTCGAAGACCTGTGAAGGCATCGCCTTCCACTCCCACTGCTGCAAACTTGTATTCCAATACCAGTCCCAAACCTGGTCTATTTTATAAAAATGATTTGTCAGATAATCTGCATTGACATAACACCTCGAATTTGTTCCAGAAGTTGCCAGCTGCGCAGTTCTCAAAAACATATTGGCAATATGTTGATTGGTTCCTTCGCGTGTATTTTCACTCATTGCAATTTCAAAAATACCTTCACTCGAAAGTCCTTCGAAAGTCTTATAATAATTAGATGTGTCGGTCAATGAATACATACCATTATTTAAGATTTCATCGATGGCTTTATCTGCTTTGTCTACCGTTTCGAGATCAGGTTGGTTTGAATTGACATCACTCATTGTTGCCTTCCAAAGGTAGAAATGAGCTAACAATGCATTCACCGCGCCTTTATTGGCTGTGACTTTGGCGTTCCCAACAAGTGAATATTGCCAAGGCAACAATTCATGTGCCTGCAGTGCATCCTTCTCGATCTGCGCCATAACCTCTTTTTTGGTACTCCGTGCTAATTCTGGAGCAGAAATAGGGTCGTCGTATTCTTCCGTTACCACGGGCACGTCTCCCCACACGCGTAGCATCATAAAATAAGTGAACGCCCGTAAAAAATAAGCCTCTCCAAGCATCTCATTTTTGAACTTCGTTGGATTGGTCACATCGGTCAGTAAATCGTCCGCCACCTTAGGAACTCGATTAATAATGATATTGCTCATCGTAATCGCTTTATAGTACTTGGTCCAATCTCCAAAATTCTCTACATTGTATTGAAATGTAAAATCTCCATTTTGGATCCCTTCGAGTCCATCACCATTATATTGGATTGTAAAATAATTCTTGGCAATTGCATCGCCATACATAAAGTATCGTGGACTCGGATTCCAGTTACCCGAATTCATCACATCCCGTACCAAAGCATAGTTACCTGCCATAGCACTCCGTAAATCCCCTGAGCTTTTCCAATATGCGCCCGCGAAAGTCGAATTGACGGGTTCTTCCACCAAAAACTTTTTACATGACCCTAGCAAGAAAACCAGCATCAATAGCACCGCTAGTCTATAGTTTAAAAAAAATCTTTTCATCGTCTTAAAAAGTTAGTTCAAATCCTAATGTATATTTTCTTGGAATCGGATAACCACCACCGTTATACTCTCCATATGGGTTTACAGCCTCGGCATCCGGCAATTTTTTTGATTTTTGCCAACGGGCAACATTATCCACTATACCAAAGAATCTCACTTTGGAAATACTCCATTTCTTGCTGATCCGTTCAGGGAGGTTGTAAGAAAAAATCAGGTTCTTAAATCGCATATAGGAACCATTTTCTAAAAAGAAAGTCTGCGCAGAGGTGTAATAGTAACGATAGGTGCCGATATCATATTTTGCGTATTCGGCCTTGTCGCCGGGCTGTTTCCAGATATTGAGTTTGTCCAGATCCCGTATCGAATAGTAAGCAAAATTTGAAGTCGCATCGCCCGAAGTGGAGTTACTGAATTGATCTGATTCAAAAAGATTCAGTACATCCCTCCCAAAACCGTAGGTAAAAAACAAAGTAAGCGAAAAGTCTTTATAACTAAAGACGTTATTCCAGCCTCCGGTCCACTTAAAATTAGGATCTCCAATCGCCCTTTTATCTGGATTAATACCACTATTAAATACGTCTACAAAATAATCGCCATCTATATCTTCAAAATAAAAATCTCCGGGATTGAATGTTCCATTGGAATTTCGATAGCGTTCGCCTGTATATGGATTGACCGGAATATCGTCCAGGGTCGAGAAAACCCCCAGAGTTTTATAGAGATAAAATGCATTGATCGGGCTGCCCACCGAGAGGATATGAGATTTATCAAATCGATCGCCATCCATGACCATATCGCGGCCGCCATTTGGCAGATTCATGATCCGATTCTTGACATAGGAAATATTTAAATTGGACCGCCAGCTCAATGTGGAGCTACGTGGGAACATATCAGCAGACAATTGAATATCGACACCTGAATTGCGGATTCCTACCGAATTTGTTTTGGCGTAATCGTATCCGGACGTGACGGGAAGCATGACGTCAAATAGCCCATCATAGTTTTCCTTATTAAATACATCTACCATAGCTGTAAAACGTCCCTTGTACAATTCCATATCGACACCTAAATTCCATTGCCTATTGCGCTCCCAGCTGAGATTTTTTTGGGCAACGCCATTATTAAAGTTTGGTGTAATAGCCACTTGGCCATTATAGGAAGTTGCTCCGGAATTACCCTGATACCCCCCATTATTGACATTATAGAGATTATACTGCAAATAGTTACTTTTAGGGAGAGATCCGGTCAATCCATAACTTCCTCTAATTTTAAGTAAGGTGAATATAGGATTGTTTTTCAGAAAATCTTCTTCAGTTAAAATCCAGCCGACAGATGCGGACGGAAAATATCCCCATTTGTTGTTTTCTCCAAATCGGGACGATCCATCCGCACGGACAGCCCCTGAAAACAGGTATTTACTATCAAAATCATAGGAAAAGCGACCGAGATAGGACAGCTGTGACCACTTTTGCAAATCGGAGTTGGCACCGATGTTATTTTGCAGAAATCCTGTAACCACTTGGATCTGATCCGATACCCCCTGACTACCCCATGCGGATACATTTTGCATTTTATTTTTTTCCGCTTCCTGACCCAATAGTACATTTAAAGAGTGTTTTCCAAACTGTTTGATATAAGTTAAAAAGTTCGATATCCTGACTTGGCTATTCTCATAAGAATAAGCTGACGAATAATTACCGGCACCGCTCATCAAAGCTGATGGCCTATTATAAGCCCTATTGGCCATATCTTTGATATAGGCGGATTGGGAAGTAAAAGTTAATCCTGGTGCAATATTGAAAATCAGATTTAGATTGGTATTCAGATTAGAAGATTCATTGTTATCAAGACTACTATTATAGGTACCCAAAAGGTAAGTTTTTTTTGCATCTGAAAGATTAAAAAGTGATGATGGCATACTACCGGCACTCAAGGCAATTGGGCTCACGTCACTCCCGCTTCCTCGCGCTCGCTTATTATACGAATAGGCCACAATGGGATTGATCGTTAAACGTTCATTGATTGCCTTACTGGACAAATTGAGCCTTCCAGTATAGCGTTTAAATCCGGTTGCTTTAATGATTCCCGCCTCATCGTAATAGTTCCCACTAAAACGATATGAACTAATCGCTGACCCGCCGCTAACAGAAAGATCTGCACTCTTAATCTTTCCTTTTTGGTAGAATAGATCCTGCCAATCTGTATTCCCATTGAATGCAGGGTTCAACGAATCGGTAAGCATAAAGGGCAGATTTCTGAAATCGTTGGAAGAAAGCTGATTCTTTAGTATCCTCATCTTCTGCTCACGCTCGGTTCTTCCGAGTGTCACTTCACGGAGTTCGGGCCGTTGCGTTAGACCACCATATCCGGTTAACATAAAACGCGGATCTCCGTTACGCCCTTTTTTCGTCGTGATCATGATCACCCCATTTGCTGCCCTAGAACCATAAATTGCGGCGGCAGAAGCATCTCGGAGCACATCCACAGATTCGATATCATTCGGATTCAGACCTGCTAGATAATTTGTTCCTGTTCCTGTATTCGGGCCTACAAATTGTTCCGTTGGCTGCGGAACTCCGTCAATAACATAGAGTGGATTACTAATGACATTGTAATAATCGTCATTGGAGTAATTCAGGCTAACGGCCGATGTACCACGAACAGCCAATGTCGGCGAAGCACCTGGAGCGCCAGAAAAATTCTGAACGTTGACGCCGGCCAATCTTCCCTGAAGCAACATATCAAAACTGGCTGCCGGAAGATTTTCCAGATCTTTACCCGAAATACTTGAAATCGCAGCGGTCGCTTTTTTGCGGGAGGTACTCTGGTAACCGATCACTACGGCTTCATCTAGAATACTCAATGTTTCGACCAGGGTAAAGGTCATTTTGCCTGCCTCGGGAATGGGTTGACGAGCCCGCTCGTATCCGATAAAACTTGTCTCTAAGATATCTCCGGATTTACCTGAAATCTTAAAATTCCCCTGATCATCGGTCTGTGTACTGTTGGAAGTACTCGTGTTTCTCAAAGTTACTCCGGCCAATTGTTTACCATTTTTATCACGTACGGTTCCCGTGATCTGCTGGCCCAGTGCAATTAGTGAAGTTAGAAACACAGATAAAAATAAAACTATCTTTTTCATTTGTGTTTGATTAGGTGCTCTTACTTAGGTTATTCCAAATATAAGTGCCAAACACAGGTCACATTTTCTTAATTATTACCTGTTTACAGCACTTTTTTAGCAAAAAACAAAACGAGACATCTTTTAGTCTAGCAAGACTGTTACATTTCAATCCATAGCTTGTTCACACAATTTTATATCTTTAGCGCAAGAAAAAACCGATTTAGGTTCCAAAATCAATTATAGACCCAGGTAATACAATGACTAAACTAAAATGCATCATCCTATTGTTGTTCTTCAATTGTTTTATGGCAGTTGGTCAGGATGCGATCAGAATAAATCACTTACCTTTCATTCAAGGATTAACAGAGCAATCTGTTTCCATTATTTGGACGACAGACAAGCCTGCTACTGGCTGGGTTGAGCTGGCCCCAGATGACTCCAGTCACTTTTACTTTAAGGAAAGACCAAAATATTATGCGGCTGCCTATGGCTTCAAAAAAGTAGGTACGTTGCATCAAGTTACATTGAACAACCTAAAACCTGGAACACGCTATAGATATCGTGTGTATAGTCAAGAAGTCCTCAAACATGTTGGCGTCAATGTACAATATGGAAAAGTAGTAGCCAGTGATGTTTATCAAAAGGCACCCTTATTTTTCCAAACCTTTGGCCATGCCAGCTCCACCCATTTTACAGTTGTCAATGATATTCATGAGCGCAATGAGGTACTCGATAAGCTACTGGATATCGGCAATCTAAAGACAAGTGACTTTGTGGTATTCAACGGTGATATGGTTAGTAATCTACTCAGTGAAACACAGCTGTATGAGGGGTTCATGGATACCGCCATTAAAAAGTTCGCCAGTGAAAAACCAATGTTTTATGCAAGAGGCAATCATGAAACACGTGGACCTTTTGCCATTGAATATCCCAAATATTTCCTAACACCAACAGGTAAACTATATTACCAATTTAAGCATGGGAATACCGGTTTTATCGTCTTAGATTGCGGTGAAGACAAGCCCGATACCGACATTGAATATAGCGGTATTGTAGACATGGATAACTATAGAAGCGAACAAGCGGCCTGGTTAGCTCAAGCAGTTGAGAACCCGTCATTTAAAGATGCTGAATATAAGATCGTAATCTGCCATATGCCCCCTTTTGGTGGCTGGCACGGGGAACAGGAGATTTTGGAGAAATTTGTTCCTATCCTCAACAAAGCAGGAACACAGATCATGTTATCAGGACATTTACATAGACACATTATCAAAAATGCGACAAATACAGTACAATTTCCGATCATTGTAAATTCCAACAACAATGTGCTCCGCGTAGATTTAGACGACGAAAAAGGAATCTTCAAAATTCTCGATCAGCAGGGGAAAATGGTCGATCAAGTAATCATTAAGCCGTTAAAATAAAGCGGTAAATTCGCGTATGAAATAACGAACACCATTTTTATGAAACGATGATCGATTTAAAGCCGCTCTCACTCGAAGATGTCTCTCCATTTTATGAATGGATCAATGATGAGATGTCTATAAAGTACTCCCTTTCTCTTTTTCAGTCGCTAAACACAAGGGATCAAATCGACAATTGGTTTCTCTCCGTTGTCAACGATTCTAAAAATTTTAATCGTGGAATTTTCCTAAACGACTCTAATAAACTGATTGGTTATACAGGCATTTGTAATATTTCCAAAGCAAACAGATCTGGAGAGTATTTTATTTTTATAGGTGATCGCGAAGAATGGGGGAAGGGAATAGGCACTCAAGTTACCAAATTAATCTTAGCTATCGGATTTGGAAAACTAGAGCTCAACAGAATTATGCTGACGGTATCTGAGCCAAACTATACAGCCATAAAAGCATATGAAAACGCTGGTTTTAAATTGGAGGGAAGAATGCGTAAAGCTGTTTTAGAGATAATCAATTTCACGACAAGCTATTGATGTCAATCCTGGAAGAAGAGTGGCGTGATCGCACAAAACTAAGTATAAAATAAAACTAATCTCAGAATAGACATATTGTTACTTTGAATAGGCCGTTTTTGGATACAACTTCTTAAAAGCGTTGTAGACCGCTTGATGTATTACAGTCGAATGCAATTCATCAGGCATGTAATCAAATACAAAATGAATCTTCTTATTTCGTTTAAGAATCTCCGATAACGCTATAGCCTCATCAAACATTCTTATGTCTTCTTCCTTGTTGGGGATACCGAGATAAACCTTTATATTTTTTTTCAAATTAGTTTGCAGAAACTTCTCCCCATGCGTCAATAAAGACTCTTCTCCCCACCATAAACTTGGACTTATAATAATATAATTATCAAATAATTCGGGTTGTTTAAATAATATTTCTGATGAAAAAAGTCCTGCCAATGATTCTCCAATTAAAGTCTGTTTTCCGTTCGATTTAAAATTGCCATTTATATAAGGGATCAATTCATTTTTCAGGAATATCCGGTATTTTTCTGAACCACCATACGAAGGAAAGCTCGCTTTTTGAAAACCTTCCTTTTCTATAAAATCTGTGTTTTCAACAGGGAAGGTAAAATCTCTCCTTCGTGTGTTTCCACCGATTCCAACAACAATACTTTGCGGGAATCTATCGATCCAGGGTTGTGTACTGAAACGTACAATACCGGCTATATGAAAAAAATCTTCATCCATACTACCATCAAGAACATATACCACTGGATAGCGAACAGAATCATTGGGGTTATAATTGTCGGGAAGATGAATGTTGATCATTCTGTCTTCAGCCAAAACTTTTGAATGCAATATCTCTGATGTGCCTATCGTTAACGGTGTTCCATTTTGTGCAAAACAGTCTGTATTAAGAATAAAGAGCATTAAAAAAATGAGCATGCTATTGCCTATCATATCCGATATATTACGCTTACCAACAATGTTTTTTTGAGTAATCTTATATTGAAATACTTGACTATTAGACATAACATCCTTAGGGACTGCCAACAGTTTTGTTCAACAAATTACCAGCGCAATTTACAACGAAAATTAATATAATATTTAGCTTTTTATTTTTCATGAATGATTAAATGATTCTTTCGCAACGATAACCCCACTCAAACATCTTTCTAACAATGCTGTTGGTCTCAATTTCCAATTGCGAAGATTCAATTCTTAGAATACGTTCTTCATCTTCAAGATCGAAGTTAATTTTATAAGATGAAAACAGGCTGACAAGAGTTGCAACAATTTGCTGTGCATCTTTCATTCGATAAACATTGGTTTTAAATATTTCGACTCGTTTCATTAGATCAGATTAAGTTCCATTCAAGAAATACGGTGTTAGTCCTATTCCGTTTACTCATTCTAAACTACAATACGGGGCGTGCAACAGCTACAAAATTTAGATAAAGACAGTAAAAAACTCGGTAAATATGGGAAATTAAACGGTGAACATCGAGTTGCTATTTAATAACTGAATTGTAACCGTTCATAAATCCCTGAATAAGTTCTGGTAGATTCAATAATAGAAATACGCAAATGACAATAGCAATAATGGCATAAAAAAACCACGACGAACTTTTCTTTTTCATAACAAGCTATTTAAGAATAATCAATTTAAAAATATAGGCTTCCCAAAGCTAGAAATTACGCTAGAGCTCTACACAAATGAACAGATGCCGTAACATACCCTTTGGATTTTTCACTATAACTCAATATACGAAATTAATCTATATAACAAAAAAGTAATTTAAAAATTATATTTTTCAAAAATAAAAACAGCAGCTTCAAATAAGAAAGTTCATGTTATAAAATGGAATCTTTGCAGTCGGTATATAAATGAATCTTATCTTGCCGCATACTGTGTAAGGTATTAGGCTTTACAGTGCCATTGATTGAAGATTTATATTCTACCATCGTGTCTCCAATATTGGCCTGGGAATCTTTAGTTTTCACATTGGTAGAGAGGCTTACCAATCCTACTATAGTTAAAATTGCCAATGAATTAAAGAAGTGTATCATAAATAAAGATTGAATAGTTTATCCGCCCAATTTCAAAAAACAAACTGTAAAACACCATAATTTTTCGGTGAAAAAACAATTTTCATCGGTAAACAACAGAGTTTTACCTATTAACCGATCACCCCTTGTTATAAACGATTACAAAGAGTATTCCGTGCAAAATTTTCTGATCAGTCCTGTATTACAGATTTTCAGAGGCCCTTGACCATACTAAAAAACAGCGCGTCATCACCTACACTAAGTTCGCGGTCCAATATTAAGTTTTCTTTAATTTTGAAGCTTCCTATTTAGTCTGACTACTCAATTTCGTAAATATGTCCCATGAAAAGAATAGGAACATTTATTTTGACAACGTGTATGTTTGCAACCTCACAACTCACATTCAGTCAAAACAATATACAAAATAGGATTAGTTCAATTTTGGAAAGCAATAAAGTTGGACTACCAAATGGCTGGACACTAACCCCTGTTGGGAAACAGATAGAGCTCGGAGATTTACCGCTGAACTTAGTTATCAGTCATCATAAAAAGCTTGCAGCTGTCAGCAACAATGGACAAAGTACACAAACAATAGATCTTATCGATCTCGCTTCACAACGAAAAATCGATAGTATTGCTATACCAAAATCTTGGTATGGATTGGCTTTTTCGAGCGATGATAATACACTGTATACTTCTGGGGGACATGATAACATGATCAGGATCTATAAAATCAACGGTGGAAAAATTGCATCCAAAGATTCTATTGTTCTTGGCAAGCCATGGCCCAATAAAATAGGAATAGCCGGATTGGCTGTAGATGATAAAAACAAACAACAATTATATACTGTCACCAGAGAAGATAAAAAACTATATGTCATCGACTTAAAAACCAAAGCAACGAAAGCAACTTATGATTTGGGAGCTGAGGGGTATACCTGCCAGCTAACACCTGATGCAAAACAACTCTATATCAGCGTCTGGGGCGGAGAAAAGATTTTAGTATGGGATGTTACACAAAATAAGATAACCAAAGAGATCCCTGTGGGTAGCCACCCAAATGAAATTACGTTTAGTAAAAATGGTAAATGGCTTTTTGTCGCCAACGCAAATGACAACTCGGTATCCATAATCGATACTAAAACAGGAGCAGTCGTAGAAACATTGAATGCAGCATTGTATCCTAATGCTCCAAGTGGATCGACCAGCAATGGTGTTGCTTTGTCCACAGATGGTAAAACCCTTTACATAGCCAATGCAGACAACAATTGTTTAGCAGTATTCGACGTAAGCAAGCCTGGGAGATCTATTTCGAAAGGATTTATTCCAGTGGGCTGGTATCCAACGAATGTAAAAGTAGTCGATAAAACAATTCTGGTTACAAATGGTAAAGGCTTATCATCCAAAGCTAATCCAAAAGGTCCCAATCCGACAGACCAAAAGGAAAAAGTCGATCGTCATGCAGGCGACCTCAACAAACCAAAAGAGATACAATATATTGCTGGTCTTTTTAGGGGAACGTTAAGCTTTATACCTGATCCTAAACCAGAAGAACTCGCCCTATATTCTCGTGCGGTATACCGGAATACGCCCTATTCGAAAGAAAAAGAGCTGCAAACAGAGGGTGAAGCCGGCAACCCTATTCCAATGAAAGTTGGAGACCCCTCTCCGATCAAATACGTATTTTATGTCATCAAAGAAAATCGTACCTACGATCAAGTTCTAGGTGATGTTAAACAAGGAAATGGAGACGCTTCACTTTGTTTATTCGGCGAAAAAATCACGCCTAATCAACACAAAATTGTCAATGAATTTGCACTTCTAGACAATTTCTATGTCGATGCGGAAGTTAGTGCGGATGGGCACAATTGGAGTATGGGTGCTTATGCCACCGACTATCTGGAGAAAACCTGGCCATCAAGCTATGGCGGTCGCGGCGGCACTTATGGAGGAGAAGGGGAACGAGAAATAGCCAACAATAAAGGCGGATTTATTTGGGATAATGCCAAGCGACATCAAGTATCTTATCGCACCTATGGTGAATTCGCAGATAAAGGAAAACCCAACGTAAAATCTTTGGAAGGGCATGTTGCCACTGGATATACAAGTTATGACCTGAGTGTTGCCGACACCACACGTATAAGACAATGGAAAGCTGATTTTGATCAACTCATCCAAAAAGGAGAAATGCCCCAATTGACAACCATTCGAATCAGCAACGACCATACGGAAGGGATGCGTGCCGGCAAAAAGTCCCCTTATGCTCATGTAGCGGACAATGACCTCGCTGTTGGGATGTTTGTTGACCATATCAGCAAGAGTCCAATCTGGAAAGAATCTGCGATCTTTATACTGGAAGATGATGCCCAGAATGGTCCTGACCATGTGGATGCACACCGTAGTCCTGCCTATTTGATTAGCCCTTATGTAAAAAGAAGATCTGTAGATCACACCATGTATTCAACCTCAGGGATGATTAGAACGATAGAGCTGATTTTAGGGATGAAACCAATGACGCAATACGACGCTGCTGCAACACCCATGTGGCGATCGTTTAGCAATAACCCCAATTATACTCCATTTGATCATGTCGACGCAAATGTAGATCTCAATGAGCGCAATCCAAGTAAAGGGAAACTAGCTGTATGGAGTGACAAATATGATTGGTCGAAAGAAGACGCGGTACCTGATTTGGTATTCAATGAAATTCTATGGCAGGGACTTAAAGGTGAATCTGCTCCAGCTCCAAAAAGAGCCGCCTTCCTAAAGGTAAGCGAACAAAAAGAGGATGATGACGATTAATGTATATTTATAAAACCACAATGGTCAGCAATAGTATCGGGATTACTGCTGGCCATTGATGAGTATCCTACCTACTCTCCTTTTTTCAGAATCCCCCGAGCAACTCCAGCATCAATCAATTTTTCTGCATATTCCCACAATACTGCTGAGCCATCCTTAATGACAGATTTTTTTTCATAAACCTTTTCATAATTTACACCAGGTTCATTCCAGGTTCCACCATTATTGGAACTATTCTGTAAAAGTGGCTCCAATCGATCCATCGCTCGTGCGAACTGTGCTTCCGGCGTTTGACCAGCTTCAAATTCTTCCCAGATCGCAATGAGTTCCTCTGCTTGCTGCCCAGGCAAAATTCCAAAAATCCGCTGAGCTGCCAAACGCTCCGCACTTGTATTGGTATGGTTTTTTTCTGTATCATAGATAAAAGTATCACCTGCATCGATTTCGACGATATCATGTATCAATACCATTTTGACTACCTTCAATAAATCCACTGATTGATTTGCATGTTCTAAAAGCACAATAGCCATTAGGGCAAGATGCCAACTGTGTTCAGCGTCATTTTCGGGACGGTCACTATTGAAAAGTTTTGTCCTGCGCTGGATATATTTAATCTTGTCGATCTCCTTAATAAACTCGATCTGTTGTAATAATTTGTCTGAAAGCATCACTCTGAATCACTTATACAATTATATAATACATAAAATTACTCTTTTTGAGCCACAGCCTACTTGTCATTTGGCAAATTCATTCAAACCATATATTATTGACACCCATCGGACAATCCAAACTACCGATATAATCGCAACATTTATTAAATTTGATTGACATCAAATCCCATTGTGATTTATGAAAAAAATAGGCTTTTTATCTTTTGGCCATTGGTCCAAGCATCCCGCATATAGTACGCAGACCGCAAGCGATACTTTATTGCAATCCATAGATCTAGCAGTAGCTGCTGAAGAAATAGGTATAGATGGTGCATATTTCCGTGTACACCATTTTGCGAATCAGCTAGCATCTCCCTTTCCTTTATTATCGGCCATTGGAGCCAAAACCTCAAAAATTGAGATCGGCACCGGTGTCATTGATATGCGCTATGAAAACCCCCTTTATATGGTGGAAGACGCTGGAGCTGCAGATCTAATCTCCGGGGGCAGATTGCAGCTCGGCATCAGCAGAGGATCGCCTGAACAAGTAATAGATGGTTGGCGTCACTTTGGTTACAATATCAACGAGGGCGAAACAGATGCTGATATGGGAAGGCAAAAAGCATTGGAATTTTTAGAAAAACTTAAAGGAATTGGTTTCGCTGAACCAAATCCCTATCCAATGTTTCCAAACCCGCCCGGTCTGCTGAGGCTCGAACCCCATTCGGAAGGGTTACGTGATCGTATCTGGTGGGGAGCAGCATCGAACGCCACGGCTGTATGGGCTGCTCAAAACAGAATGCACCTGCAAAGTTCCACTTTGAAATATGATGAAAATGGCAAACCTTTTCATATCCAGCAGGCCGAACAAATACGTTTATACAAAGAGGCCTGGAAAGCAGCAGGGCACCCTGGTGAACCCCGCGTTTCAGTCAGTCGATCCATATTCGCTCTGGTCGATGATTTAGATCGTTATTACTTCGGGCAAGAGGCTGACAAAACAGATAAAATTGGGGTAATCGAATCGGACAAGCGGACGATTTTTGGGCGAAGTTATGCCGCAGAACCAGATCAACTCGTGAAAGAATTAGCGCAAGATGAAGCAATACAGGAAGCAGACACGCTATTATTGACCATTCCAAATACGCTAGGGGTCGACTACAATGTCCACATTCTTTCAGCCATTTTGGAACACGTAGCTCCCGAACTTGGTTGGCGTTAACTCCTCTTTCGTATGATAAAGAACATTCGCTACAAAACAAAAATTGCAGTCATTGGTGCGGGTCAGGCTGGACTTTCTGCTGCTTATCATTTGAAGAAGCTCGGACTTAAAATCGGGCCGGATTTTATCATCCTGGATGAAGCCTCTGCACCAGGAGGAGCCTGGCAATTTCGCTGGGACTCCCTTACCTTAAGTACAGTCAATAAAATATACGATTTGCCCGGCATGTCGTTTGAGGAGACTTTATCAACAAAAGGGGCGGAAGTTCAAGCCAACACCGCTGTTCCCCATTATTTTAAACTTTATGAAGAAAAATTTGGACTTCAAGTATATCGACCAGCTAAAGTAGAAAAAGTCTACATGTACCAAGATCGCTTTCATATCGATACGGCAGAAACTCTTTTCTCAGCACTCGGTATTATCAACGCCACTGGAACATGGGAAAACCCCTATATTCCTACCTATCCAGGTGCAGAATTATTTCGGGGCGAGCAACTCCACACAAAGGATTTTAAAACTGCAGAGTATTTTCGTGGCAAACATGTTATTGTTGTTGGAGCCGGTATTTCTGCCATTCAGCTATTGGACCAAATTTCCCAGGTTACAACGACAACCTGGGTAACACGACGACCGCCTTTATTCAGAGAGGGGCCATTTGATGACATGGCCGGGCATAATGCGGTTGCTATGGTAGAGGAACGTGTACGATTGGGGCTTTCACCTTTGTCTGTCGTTTCCGTTACGGGCCTCCCCTATTCTACAGAAATCCAGGAGATGGAAAAACGGGGTGTCCTTCAACGTTTTCCAATGTTTCAAGAAATAACAGAAAAGGGGATCAAATGGGCCAATGGAACAGAACAACAAGCAGATGTTATACTTTGGAATACAGGCTTTAAAAGTTCATTGAGCCATCTAGACGCAATGCTACCAAAAGAAAAACAGGGTGGCATTCAAATGGCAGGCAGACTAGCGACCATGGTCGCTAAAGAACCAAGAATTCACCTCGTGGGTTATGGTCCATCAGCATCGACAATCGGTGCAAACCGTGCAGGTAGCGCCGCAGCTAGAGAACTTCTAAAAACGCTTTCAGCTGCCGACCTGAACACAAATAAATTTAGTGGGAGCCAACTATAATGGTAGTTTCAATTTTGAGTACAATAATAAAAAGTCAAAGCAGTGGATTCAGTCGTTTTAAAAAGTGACCTGAGTCATTACAACCCTTCATTGGATTCAAATTGGATTGCCAATTATTGGCAAAATAATTATGTTAAATTACTGGAACATGCACAATTATTTCAGGTGAGAAGAAAAAAACCGCTCTACTATTTCAAATAAGTTGAATCAACGACATATACTTTAAACACTACGGGTCACAGTAAATCCACTAATCGAAATCCAACGATTATCCATATATTCTTATTTCATATTTCTGTATATTTAAAATTATAAAAAGTCGTAAAGCAAAGCCAAACAATTTATAAATGAAGCCTCAGATTATCTGTCCAGATACATCCATTGCATTATTCGTAAAGGCGATCCTAGTGTTTGAAAGTCAGACGAATGATTGCGTAAACTTACCTTTTTATGCTGATGGTTACCCTGGTTTATTGTTTCAACGATGCTATGGTGATTTTACAATCAAGCCTCATGATAAAAAAATGTCAAAGATTTTCCTCTATGGTCAGACAATAAAACCGATTTCAATCGATGTAAAAGGCCCTTTTCAGATTATCGTTTTTCAATTTTACCCATTTGTATTACGGACATTTTGGGGCATCTCGCCCGAAAGCATAAACGACGACTGTTATGATCTAAATACTCCTTCAAATACAACCTTCCACCAACTTACCGGCACATTATCCTCATTTTCAACAACTGAAAACAGCATCCAACTATTGACACAATCGCTTCTCAGCTTTTTCGATAGCAAGAAAAATAAACTTGATTTTTCGATTCAGCGAGCAATTCTTGAAATCATCGAAAGCCAGGGCCAAATCATTATTAAAGAAATTGCAAAAAGAGAAGCATTGAACATCCGAACTTTTGAAAGAAGGTTTCTCAAGGAAACTGGGATATCCGCTAAACAATTCGCTAAAATGGTACAATTTCAGGCCGCTTTTAAACAGCTCAATAGCAAAGACTTCCGAAAGATAACGGAAATTGTTTATGAAAATGGATTTGCCGACCAATCGCATTTTATTCGTGTCTTTAAGACTTTCACAGGCACAACTCCAGCGTCATTTAACAAAAAATAGGTTACTGTCGTTTTTATTCTATATTGACTCCCTGATTATCACAACTTTTGTATTGTCTAAGGTCGAGAGCAACGAAAGTGTGTATTTTTTTTAGCCTCAACTCCTTCGAAAAATTTACGATAAGAAAACAATGCTTTGATAAATCAGAACGCTTAGACAATGAGTTCAGCAAAACATGATACATCAAAAAAATATAGACATGAAATTACAAGACATCATTTTAGCGCTGGCAACAATATGTTCGGCTATCATATCAGGCTTATTTTTTTCGTATACCTTTTCGGTCAATTTGGGGCTACATAAACTCAGCGATAAAGCCTATTTGACCGCCATGCAAAATATTAATAAAAAAATACTAAATTCAGCTTTTTACTGCTGTTTTCTAGGCGCTCCAATTTTATTATTGATGGCTACAATATTATCTTTGGATCTATCGTCACCAAAATTTTATCTAATACTAGTAGCATGCCTAAGCTATATCATTGGTGTAATTGTGGTCACAGGCACACAGAATGTCCCCTTGAACAATCAATTGGCCTCGATCGACCTATCTATATCTCCAGAAAAATCTTTAAGACTTGCACGTGATGCCTTTGAAAAACCCTGGGTATTTTGGAATAACATCCGAACTTGCTGCTCTTTACTTACACTCACTTGTTTAATTATTAACTTGGTATTTTTTAAAGCAAGAAATTGATCATAATATGAGGTAATAGTTTAGGATCAAATACCATATAGCCCGTTTACTGGCATTTCCACCGAAAAAAACTTGCTATTATTTACCGACCTCTTTTAGACGAAAAAAAGTCCAATGTATGCGAATTTAAATCCATTCCCCCCGAATTTAAATCAAGTGCTAAAACCTCTTCCTCAATACCTTACTTTTATAAAAATTAATCGACGGATGTTATTGAATGTGAGTGTAAATCAGCATGAAGGCAGGTATATCGAAGATTCCAAAAAATCTTCGATAGATTACCAAAACATTAATAAGCAGAAGTTGTCTATCAATAAAAATAGTCTTTACAATTAATGAAATTTTTCCCCATGAAAACTAAACACTTAATTTCAACATCATTATTAGTATCTTCAGCCATAGGGTTGTTCTCATCTTGCAATGGTAGTTCTGTCGATACGGTAAAAGCGATCGAATCAAACTATGACAACCAAAACAAAACTATTACGTTAACAGGTGAATTTGATGCGCCTTCTTTTACATTCTCATCAGGAAAATCAAAAACTATGGCCATGAATTTCGTAGTTAAATCTCATGCGTTTAGTTCTGAAAAGTTCACTGCATTCAGCGTTATATTACCTGTAGGGACAGAAAAGAACAATGTTTTATTTGAAATTCCTACAGATCAGAAAAATTATACGCTTAAGAACTTTTATGTATTTGACGATAAGGGAGAAAAAATCAACCTAGATTCTCATACAACATTCAAGATGACAGGAACAGTACACTACAATGAGATGGAAAAACCTGTAAATGAACGGGAAAAAGATAATTTTTCCTATAAAATAACCGATGTAAGCTTTGTCAAAGATTAAAACTAACAACAATTGATAGCATAAGAAATAAAAAAGCCAGATTTCGAAACCTGGCTTTAAAAATAAACATATGATGATTAGTAAATGGCAAGTCCATAGGTACAGCTTAGTAGATAGTTCAATTATTCGAAAATTCCTCCACCCCGCGTTGATAACCTACGCACATGTACCTATTATTTCAATTGAACGCTACGAACATGCCTGAATAATGAGCAACCAATATTCTCGTCACGTTATCAGTCTTCTTAACGTTAAATATATACTAGGAGCGCCAAGATAGGACGCAACAACATGTCCGCATACGTTCAATTTATAGCCAAATATAGAAATAAAAACTAANNTTAGTTTTTATTTCTATATTTTTTAGCAACACCATACAAACTTGGTACGGATAACTTTCAATTAACAGTGCGCGATTGGGTTAATTTATCGCACATATAGCTGAAGCAAAAAGGTCCACCTATTAACTTTGGTGTGAAAAGATGAACTGTCAAAACGAAATTAATCCGAGCTAGGCTATTCCTAAAGCGAACGGCTGATATCTACAACATTAAAAATTTGGTCAACATCATCCAAACTTACCTCAAAATCTGGGTACCTTGTTTTATCAGCATTTAGCGAACGAAGGGTAAGAATTCCGTTATTGACATCATGATGAGCAATTTCTTTAATAATAACTCCTTCATATTTATGTACAACAACCCAATACCGATATTTGTGGGTATGAAATTTTGATTGCCATAACTCTCTTTTAATCAAACGTCCAGTCACAATATCACCGTCCAATACACTTGCGTCTGTTCCATCGGTCATACTATCACCACTAACTTCAAAAGAACGATAGGCACCTTTATGAAACTCAGTGACTGTAATAAAATGTGCCGGTAAATCGTCCATATATTCAGCATCAGAAAAGCCAGAAAGATACCCGGCTTTAGCTTTCTCTGTGACAAGTTTTGTCTGCATCAAATATCGTCCTGGGGAAACTTCAAAAAATATATTATTCTTATTTTCGTCAATAAACTTGACGTCCTCCGAAAAATATCCTATTGACTTACCATTACCAATACTAAGCATGGCTATCGTGTTGGGTTGCACTAAAGGAGCTACCTCCATTCTTTCACCTTTTCCATACAGCAACCAGTCATACTGAACATGAGGAAAAGCCGCTTGAATACGTGTTTTCATCGTAAGTCCAATAGGATACTCTCCTTTTTTAATACGCGAGTACACCTGCTCGCGTACCCCTAGTAAAGACGCGAATTCACGGTTAGTAACGCGCATCTCCAAGCGTAAAACTTCAAAGTTATTATTTGGATAAGTTTCCATAGTCGATCGGGTATTTAACAAATGTTACACAAATATATAACAATCTGACACTAAGTTACACAACTTATTAAACCTAAACAAATAGACAATCAAAATAAAACAATAAAATTCTAACTATCAAAGCATTACAGTTAAACAAATAAGTTTACTATTTCATATAAAAAGTAAAAATTAGGTTTTAATAAACTTGCAAGATTAACAAATTTGTTTAACTTTGTTAAACAATAAAAAAATATAGACCCCTAGAATAGATAAGCCGGGTAGTAAGCAGATCAGCTATTCGTTGGATTTGCAATTTGCGAGACAAAAATCAGTTCATACTTAAAGATAAAAGAAAATGTAACAGCTCATGTCATAACATCTCAGACAGCCCACTGTATACACAGTGGATTATTATCAACTACAAAAAACCAGCAATATTTTACGAAAAGAGGAAAGCAGTATAGTAACCGACAAAAATCGTTCACAACGTATGAACACATTATATTATTCATTCATCATGAGTTTCTTAAAAGAAAATCATCCCGAGATACTAAAATCCATCGATAAGATCTATGAATCTGATCTTTCCAAAATCAGCCAAGTAATTGACTGTTATTGTCAATTTGTGGGTATTCCTTCTCAGCAGATTATGGGAGAATATATCAATTACAAGGACATACAGCATCGTTACAAAGCTATCGCCGTTGTTCTACGTATCTTTCAGCCGGAAAAATTAAATAATCTGAAAACAAAAGTAAAAAGTAGCATATACAAGGAACTTGGTCCTTACTTAAAAATAAACAATGACACATTACAGAAATCTATCATCTGCGCTTGCAATCAATTTGACCTCTATCGTGATTTCAAAAAAGAGATTAAACAGATTGCCAATTATTACCTTATTGACCGGCATTTCGATGGGGATTAATATTATTTTATACAATCACAGCAGCTCTGCTCATTCAGCAACTGTATCCAGCTCTACAAAATAGTCCTTGAATTTTATACTCAAGGACTATTTCGTGTTATTTACTGAATTTTATTAAAATATAATGGTAACGATCTTTTTAATGGGTAACTACCAAATTCTAATCAACTTACGTTTATTTATCCACCAAATAATCAAGCCGACCAATATACTGCACCCCATTAAAAAATAAAGAAGACTTGACACTGCTGGTTTTGCAACCTCTTTTGATTGTTCTTTAGTTAGCTCCGTTTTCGTTTCAATTTGCTGACTACTTTTTGCTTTGTGATCTTTCCAATTGGTATTTAACCTTCTTTCAAGCTGCAGCTTTTCAGAATAATGTTCCTTTTTCGCATAGACTTTCTCCTTATGTAGCTGAACAACCCCATCCTGCATAATCTGAATCCCCTCACCTTCAACTTGCATCACATATTCATCTGTTACCAAAGCCTCTTTAGCTAATCCAACAACTTGTATATGTCCTGTCTTCTGTGCTATAGTAACAGACTCTGTATTTTTTTCTTTGATGCCAAACTCTTGTGATGCATTGGTTTTCTCAACCTTTTTAAACAAACCGCAGCTGCTAACCAGTAGCAGCATTGCGATTATCTGTAGTGTATTTTTCATTTTTAACGCGCTTTAATTCAATCTGTAGCCTATTATAAAGTTTCATAAGATCATCATATTTTACCTGCAAATCCGCTAAAGTCTTAGCACAAGACATACGTTCGTCATTTGCCAAATGTAACCCTTCATTAAGATCTTCAATGATCGTCCGTAAATGCTCAATATCTTTCTCTAACCTATTGGCATAGCCTTCCCATTTTTCAATTACCTTTCCGGCATTCTCAACATTTGTCGCCTCCACCTCGGCTTGCTGCTTAGGCCTTCCAACAAGATACCCCCCTACAGCTGTCGCTACAGGGATAATCAATTTCTCTAAAATCTCAAGTAATTCCATTATAATTTCCTTTTGTTAACGGTTTAAATTTTTCCCAGGGAAATTGTACCCCTGGATCCTCCTTTCTTTCAGGTGCAATATCCGAATGCCCTAAAATCTCTCGAATCGGATAAGTACGGATAATTGCTTTACATACTGCTATCGCCGCATTGATCTGCTTTTCAGTGTAACTCTCCATCCCTTTATTTTGCAATTCGATTCCAATGCTACAGTTATTCAAATTTTTTTGACCGGCCCAAGTACTAAGGCCTGCATGCCAACATTTTGTATTAAAAAGCGCCAATTGCGTTATGATACCATCACGACTAATATGAAGATGAGCGGAAACCTTGCTCCGGGAATCGGTCATCCAATCAATTGCACTTGTAGCATTGGACGCACCGTCGTAATGCATAATAATATAAACGGGTTTAATAATCCCACCTTTGTTTGGTGTTTCTCTATAAGAAACACCGATAAGTTTGTTTTCTTTAATTTCCATATCACGATTTTTTTATGAATTAATCTGTCTTACACTAAAAAACTTGTATTGAGAGAAGGGAAACACACTTTATTAGAGTTATTTAGCTTCTATTTTATACAAAGTTAAGCGTGATCCTGCGCAGTGAAGCGCACTATTAGCTGGATGTAAGCGGTAGGTTACAGATACCGAATATTGTGCAAAATTTTCATCGATGTACGTATACACCAAAAGCGAGCTTAACAGGACTTGCTCTTCATAGCACTCTCAAAAGCGAGAATAACACAACAAAATACTACTATAATTTATGGGAATATGTTGCCAAGACCGTGATATCATTCTCAAGCCATATCACAACAGACCATCCTTGAAGAGACATCAAACATTTCCTGTATTCCTTTGTTATTTGTTTGTTATAGCATAGGATAAGTTATACCGTGAAGGCTAGGAAGTTGGTTCGCCTAGCCTTTTTTGACGAATAAAACCAACATATTTGACTGATCCGTCCATCGCAATGACGTAGCCATTTTTTACAGAAGTTTCAATTTACATCACATTGTTTCCATGCGGTATATAATGAGATTAAGAACCCATTCATCGCTGTGGTCATGTACAAAATCCTTCGATTTTTTTATTAAATTCGTATGGAAGAAATCTAAATTCAATCGATTAAATGTTATATCAAAAGATGCGATCGATTGACATCTTCATTTAACTTTACAGACGTAAATCTTGATTTACAATACAATGAACAAGTTTGCTTTATTAGTCGGGAACGACATTAATAATATTTCACCAGGGATAAGCTGGAGTGATTTGCTACACAACATCAAAGAAAAGTATAAAGTTAGCTCATTGGAAAATGGACAAAAACCGTTCCCTATGTTGTATGAGGAAATATTCCTTAACGCAATTCGAGAAAAGCATATTAATGAAAGAGAACTTAAAAGCTATATATCGGATTGTGTCTCTCAAATCAATCAAAATGAAATCCACCAATTAATTCGGGATCTCTCGATCGAAAATATCATCACAACTAACTATGAATTCAGTTTAGAAGGAGAAACCGCAACAGCAAATGCTGGCCTTATCCGTGAAACAACCTACAGTGTATTTCGTAAACACCAAATCGGCAACACGAACTATTGGCACATCCACGGCGACTGCCTAAATCCCTCTTCCATTAACCTCGGTTATGAACATTACTGTGGTCAATTGCAAAAAATGAGGGATTATGTCGTTAATGGGACAAATTATAATTCGCAAACAGTCTACAAGGCTGCATTAATTAAAAGATTAAGTCGAAAAAAAGATACTAAACTCCAATCCTGGATTGACTTATTTTTCACGCAGGATATCCATATCCTAGGTCTATCGCTTGATTTTGTAGAAATAGACCTTTGGTGGTTGCTAACCTACCGCGCCAGAAATAAGTTTTATAGACGAAGTACCTTTATTAAAAATAAACTTTTCTATTATACAACAAAAAAATGGTACGCACTCTCCAAAGATAAAATGCAATTACTTCAAGCAAACGATGTTGAAATTGTTGTTATTGACGAAACCGATAAAACGAAATACTACAAGAACGTCCTCGCCAACATCAAAAAAAAATATAGGTTATCCAGCAAAATATTAAGTTGAACCTCAAAGCAATTTATAGATTTCTAGCTTGTTATCATGTCATTAATTGAAAAAGAATTTCGCGTTGCCAAACAAAATAAATTTACATTAAGCATTGAAAGCTTGGTGAATCGTCCAAAATCTGAACAGCAAGCTAATTAGGCACATTATCCACTAGTTTATTTCATCTAACGAGCCCCAAATAATGAGACATCCTTACGCAACCCTTATTTCATGCTGAAAATGATTGGCGACCAAAGTCAGTGAAACTACGCAATCAGGCCTTTACCAACTGATGGATCAAACAGGGGGATAAAGCCGGGAACAGCCTCCATCGACACAAGTCAAAAAGACACTTATAAATCAGAAAACCAAATATTTACAACATATAAAGTATTTTATTAAATTGATTTTGAGAAATAAAAAAAATAAATCATTTTTGCTATCATTTAGCTAAGATTAACAGGAAAAGTAAAACCGTAAGGGATTATCATTCATATTTTATTTTTATTGATCTATATGTCATTTAAGAGAATTGCCTATTTCTTTTTGGGATTTTTGTTATTTATTGGTTGTAAAAGAGATATTCATCCAGGAATTGTACCACCTGATCCCGAAGTCATTGAAAAAGATAAATTACCCATCCCTACAGGTTTCACAAGCGACCTAGGTTCAATAAAAATTAATACAATTGCCAATGCAAACCAACCCGGCGAAGAACTCCCAGGCTGGATACGCGATATCTCTGGCAATAGCGCGAGTTATTGCCACCCAGATGTTGAATATTTCCCTGCCGGTTTCAAAGGATACAAATATTGGATGGTATTTACGCCATATTTTGGCATAATCGGGTCAGACCGTACCGCCTCTCTCTATGAAAATCCGACTGTGGTAGTTTCTAATGATGGAAAAGAATGGATTACTCCGGCTGGATTAATAAATCCTATTCAACGACGTCCGGCACTAGAAGATTCTTTCATCCAAAAAGATGGTAGCCCCAATCAAGGTTATTGGTCCGATGTAGACTGGAATTTCAACGGTGAGGAATTCGAACTATATTATAGAGGCTGCTTTTTCTCAAGCAAAATTTTAAAAAAATGGGGCGCCAAAAGCGCAAACAACGATAAAAAATTAAATGAAGAAGCTGAACGTGTTATTGTAAGACAAACATCAAAAAATGGGATTGACTGGACACCGCTGGAACTCGTGTATAATAGTAATGAACCTACATCTTTCCAAGATAACCATATCCTTTCACCAACATTTGTGAGAAATTCGACAAATTTAACGACCAGTTACGAAGTGGATTTCATGCCTAGCTACAAAGCACCAATTATGACCAATATCCTATCGCGTATTTCTACAAATGGATTAGATTTTACAGCATATCGCGACAGTAAGAAAGTTGAATTTATGAACAAACCTTGGCTAGAATTCAGCAAGGGGTATTCGACTTGGCATCTGCAAGGTTCCTATATTGATGGATATTATTTTTTATGTCTGGCAATTGGAAACGTCGACCGATTTACCTCAGATATGAATTATCTCGCCTATTCAAAGGATGGTATACACTTTCGTGTATTCGAAAAACCTTTAGCTGCGGCCAATGTATACCGCTCTTCTGTATTCCCAAAGACATCTTCCTTAAAAAGCATTGAATTTGGCGCCGTAATTGGTTATAAATCCGGAGCCTTTGGCTATCGTGAATTCACCATCAGCAAACAGGTATTGGAAGATGGTTTAAAATAAAATAGTTATATTTAGGTTCAAAGTCATTTCGATGGAGTTATTTCCAACAATAGATATTCAAGAATTTAGAAAAGACCAGCTTGCAGGTAATCAAGGATATTTATACTCGGAATTACGTGGTGAACATCATATAGCGCGTCCACACCAGCATCATTTTTTTTTATTGGTACTTTTTGACCAAGCAGAAGGTGTTCATACGATTGATTTTAAAGATTACCATATTGATCGTCATCAAATCCATATCCTGTTTCCAAAGCAAGTTCATAGTTGGAAATTAGGGGCCAATACAACTGGTTTCCAATTGATGGTCGATAGGGAACACTTCGAGAAATTTTCGCCCAATTTCCATTTTTCATTTGCTTACTATCAACGTACTCCTGTTATCTCACTCTCTAGCGAAACATTTGCTCTGCTTTATTATGAATTTAATGCAATAAGAAAAGAACTTGAGGATCACAATTGCGTTCCTGCAATTATCTACTCTCGCACAGCTGTCGTCGCATCTATAATAAGCAAAGAGGTACAGAAAATAGTACAAAATGAACAAAATAATGACTCCAATCCATGTCTTTTAAAGTTGCAAGAGTTAATTGACATCCATTTTCAGCATGAGAAGTCGGTATCTTTCTATGCGAAACAACTTAATATATCAACTCCGCACCTTACTAAAATCTGCCGTCAAAAGCTCGAAGTATCTCCGAGCCAGCTTATTCAACAACGAACTATCTTGGAAGCAAAACGATTGTTAAAAGCAACCGATCTATCTATCAAAGAAATTTCGTTCAAACTTGGTTTCGTCGACTCTCCTTACTTCTCTAATTTCTTCAAACAACACACAGGTCTGAATCCAAAACAATTTAGAACGGACTGAGATTCACCAATACTTCGTATAAATTCATCAAAGCTTCTCTTAGTTTTTCCTGCTTAGTTTGGATTGCAATTCTTATTTTTATCTTTTGACTTTAACGCGCTAAAAATGGCAATAAAAGATATTAAAATTGTAAAAACTGAAATTCTATCAGACAACTGGTACACGTTAAAAAAAGTGACTTATCAATACAGCAAACTCGATGGGACGGTACAGCAACAAAGTCGAGAAGCTTATGATCGTGGCAATGGAGCCGTCATTTTACTCTATAATACCAGTGCTCAAACAGTCATATTAACAAGGCAATTTCGAATACCAACTTACATCAACGGGAATGAGTCAGGCATGCTTATCGAAGCTTGTGCAGGTCTACTTGATCAAGATTCTCCCCACGACTGTATACGGAGGGAAACAGAAGAAGAAACAGGCTATCAGATCAAGGAAGCAAAAAAGATCTTTATAGCTTATATGTCTCCAGGTTCTGTAACTGAAATTCTACATTTTTTTATAGCAGAATACACCAATAACATGAAAGTTGGCGATGGCGGTGGTTTAGAAGAAGAGGAAGAGCATATTGAAATTCTAGAAATCAATATCGAAGAAGCACTACATATGATTGATACAGGTGAAATCAAAGATGGAAAAACCATTATGCTACTACAATATATTCGATTAAAAAATATACTGTAGACGCCTAATTTAGATGATAAGAGGCTAGTGATTAACTTTCTCAAAGATAAACTTTGGGTCTTGGAAATTGATGGTTGAAGGTATATAATGTGGAATTCCCATATACACTTGCTCCGTTCCTGTACCTAAAATATACAAAGACCCTTTTTTTAATAAAGCAAAGGGTCTTCTTTTTTTCTGTCCCCAGCCAAATGGCGTATAATAATAGTCCCCAAGTAAAGTGTCTTTTTGGATATTGCCGCGAATGTCTCCCGAATCAACCTCACCTCCAGGTCTATAAAAGAACAATTTACCATGAAAACGGCTCTCAAAAAGATTAAGATCCAAACGGGCACTGTCACGTTCAGTATGAGCCATATAACTCAATACTTTAGGATCTCGCCTCCCCTCTTCACAGCTTATCAACAGCAGAGTCGAAAAAATAAAATAAACAGCAATCGAATATAAACGCATTTTTCTTTTGATCTACGATAATTAATCCCGTCTCAAGATAAACACAAAATTCAACAATATACAAGGAATTTGACATAAGATTCTTTTTCCAAATTTGATTTACTTAGATTCTCTATATAATCAAACTTAATGCGAACTACACTTTATCAAATCTTTTATTTTCTTCCTTCCATTCAACGTAGTTCGCTTTTAAGCAGTGCCCACAAGGGCGATAATGATGTTTTAGCGCTTCTTGCTCAGTGGAAAAAAAGACCCTGTTCTCCCGCTTCATCCGTTTTCCCGAAATACAGCAAAGCAATCCATAAATTTTTAGCTTTTCATTGCCACCAAATTGAATTTCTCCCGCTCGAATCTTGGCGCGCAATGAAGCATCTGTTATATTTTTATGCCATTCCATTGTGTGGGATTTATTTCTCGGCATCATGAAAAATAATACCCAACGCATGGCGTTCACCGGCCGTGACTTCACTCACTCCATGTTTCATATTAACCCTAAAATATCCCATTCGTCCTTTCTCAAGCCTAAAATTTGTTGCGAATAAAACGAGATCACCTTTTTTAGGTTTCAAAACAATTGCCTTTGATTGAGCCCTCGGAACTTGTTGTGTTAATACAAATTCTCCGCCCATAAAATCGACTCCTGGCTCATTTAACATCAAAATCACCTGCATCGGAAAGTAAACCGCTCCATACAAGTCTTGATGTAGCGTATTGAAACCTCCTTGACCATATTTCAAAATCAATACTGTTGCTTTTTCTTGTCCTTTCAAACGGCAATCCGTCAAAAGGTCTTCATGTTTCAATGAAAATGATATATCGATTTTCAGCGCACGAAACCAGGTATTAGCAATGACGGCAAGATAGGGATAAAGTTGAGATCGAATCGTTTGAATCAACTCAGGTAGTGGGTAGTCAAAATATTTATACTCCCCTAATCCGAATCGATGCCTTTCCATAACGACAGTTTTACGGTAGAGCGTCGAATCGCTATACCCTTTTTTTAATAGATCGCATTGTAAAGCTGTCAACAGGTTTGGTATAACCACATAACCATGCTTATGCATCTCTTCGGTAATCAAAGGCCAATTTAGATCTTCTATCTTTTGAATGATATTTTCCATACCACGAATCTCCACATTACAGTCCTATGAAAAAATCCGAAATATGCTAATATGATGTATAATAAAAGGAACGCGAACATGTATCGCTCAAGACAATCCATAGCACAAAAAAAAGGATTAAATACAGGCAGGTGTATTTAATCCTTTTTTGATTTCATATCGTATAAAAACTAGCTATTCCCAACATTATTCACGATTTTTTCTGCCAAAGCTTTAAGCTGAACCATATCAGTATAGTCGAGCTTAAGGGCTTCAAAAATCTGCAGGGGAATACAGCTCGCCTTTTCCTTCAATTGCAATCCTTGTGCTGTAAGCTGTATCTTCACGACGCGTTCATCTTCTTTGCTTCGTGTTCGTGTAAGCAAAACTTTAGCCTCCAAGCGCTTCAATAGTGGTGTAAGCGTTCCATTATCTAGAAATAACTTAGCCCCCAATTGATTTACTGTCTGCTCATCATTCTCCCATAAAGCCATCATCGTGATATATTGTGGATAGGTCAAGTCAATCTCTTCAAGAATAGTTCGATATTGCTGCATAATTTCTCTATGTAGCACATACACGGAAAAACAGAGTTGTTTGTCTAATTTTAATAAATCATCCATCTTGCAAATATATTGAGTTTCTGAGGGATTGAAAAAGTTGTTTGCGGTTTATTTGAATTCAACAACAAACTCTTCCTTAGGAACCCGAACCTTCTTCATCGTCGAAATCCAATCTCTCGAAGAGTCCGCCACGCCAACATACATCAATGAAACGCTTTTTAGTCCATGCTTTTCTAATTGTAGAACCTCATCCACGACTTGGTTATCAAAACCCTCGGCGGGTGTGGAATCGACACGAAGTTCAGCTGCCTGAGCCAACGCCAAACCTAAAGCAATGTAAGTTTGTCTTGCAGTATGTGCAAAATTTCTTTCGGCAGCTTCACTCAAATAAATAGATTTCAACTTGTCCGTATAAGAACCAAAGCGTCCCCTTGGCAAATCCCGCTCATCCGTTGTAAAATCATAAACTTTATCAATACGTTCTTCCGTATAACGATCCCAGGCAGCGAAAACAAGCACATGTGAACATTCACGCATACAGTCTGGATTTAGTGCTCCTTTTGCCAGTTCTTCTTTCAATGCCTGATTTTCAACAATCAATATCTTAAATGGCTGTAAACCCGAAGAAGTAGGTGCAAAGCGTGCAGCCTCAACGATTTTATCTACATTTTCCTGACTAACTTTTTTTGTCGGGTCGTATGCTTTCACAGCATGACGCCATTGTAAATCTTCTATTAATGACATATAATTATAGTTTTATTTTAAGAGAATAACGGATAACAACGCCAACAATGCAGGAACTCCTTGTACAAAAAATATCTTTTTGCTCGCTGTAATTCCGCCAAAAACACCGGCAACAAGGACACATCCTAAAAAGAACAGGCATACATTGTAACTCCAGATGGGGTCATTGATTAAAAAAGACCAGGCTAAACCTGCAACCAGAAAGCCATTGTAGAGCCCTTGATTTGCAGCAAGCCCCTTCGTTGGCTTAAATAATTCTGCCGGAAGAGCCTTTCCAAAACTACGTTTTCCTGCAGTTTCCCAAGCAAACATTTCCATCCATACAATGTATACATGTTCTAAAAGTACGAGTGCTGTAAGCACGTTGGCAATATAATTCATATATTATTCGTTAGTTGATACCGTCAATTTGACATCCATATTACCCCTTGTTGCATTTGAGTAGGGACAAACTTGATGTGCTTTTTCAATCAATTGTTGCGCTAATTCCAGGCTTACACCAGGTATATTTGCATGTAATTCTGCAGCCAAACCAAAACCACCATTATCCAATTGTCCGATACTCACATGGGCTGTTACCGAAGTTTCGCCCGCTTTTACTTTTTCTGATCTAATCACTAAATTCAAGGCACTATCAAAACATGCCGCATAACCAGCCGCAAAAAGCATCTCTGGATTGGCATAATCATCATTGGCCCCTCCTAGACCTTTTGGCATACGAACAGCTAAATCCAATACACCATTTTCGCTTTTTACCTGACCATTTCGTCCTCCCTTGGCTGTCGCACCGATGTTATATAACGTTTTCATATTTTAATTTGTTTTGTTTGTACAAATGTATGGCAAGGATTTATGTTGTGCAAAATATAATTTTGCAATTTACATTAAAATGAGAATTGCAAAATCTCAAAAAAAGTACATTGTTACCGAATGTAATCTAAAAGCACTACATTTGATTATTGCAAATAGGGCTTAAATGAAAACAACTTCCATCGAACAATTTTATCGGGAGATCAATGCGAGTATCCCAAAAGAGATCGCAAGAGAGATTGGTCATTTTAATGTGTTCAGTTATGAGGAACTTGCCGCTAAGTTGAAAGATAAACCGATCATGCCCTACAATAAGCGAACGTATTATAAAATCAGTTTAATCACAGGAAAAAACACAGCCGAATATGCCGACAAAGTAATCGAAATCGATGAATCGGCACTTGTATTTGCTACTCCTAAGGTTCCTTACCATTGGATACCGAAAGATGAGCATCAAAAAGGTTATTTTTGCGTTTTCACCGATGAATTTCTGGCAAGGAATAAAAGTGGTGTGATCATAGATGATTTGCCAATCTTTCAACCAGGCGGCCTTCCGATTTTCCAACTATCAGAAGAACAACGCATTGAAATAGAGGGAATCTTCCTAAAAATGAATAAAGAGCTATCTTCAGATTACGTTTTTAAATACGATCTGTTGCGAAATTATGTGCTTGAAATCGTCCATTATGGCCAAAAGCTGCAACCCAAAAGTATAACAAATCCTACACACAACGCCTCCAATAGGATTACTTCATTATTTGTAGAATTGCTAGAAAGACAATTTCCACTTGAATCTCCGATGCAACGCCTTCAACTACTAACAGCTAAT
Organism: Sphingobacterium sp. UBA7038; assembly: GCF_002494055.1. NCBI lineage: Bacteria > Pseudomonadati > Bacteroidota > Sphingobacteriia > Sphingobacteriales > Sphingobacteriaceae > Sphingobacterium > Sphingobacterium sp. UBA7038. The sequence goes on along the minus strand of NZ_DLAV01000006.1, from coordinate 246,354 downwards.
GATTTTGCGGAACGACTGGCCATACATGTCAACCACCTGAATAAAATTTTAAAGGAAAATACTGGAAAAACAACCAGCCATGTCATCGCAGCCAGAGTCACACAGGAAGCAAAAATTTTACTGCGACAAACCGATTGGAATATATCTGAGATTGCTTATTCACTTGGCTTTGAGGAGATCGCCCATTTTTCCAATTTTTTCAAAAAGCAAACCAGCTTTGCCCCAAACATTTTTCGTTCCCAAACGTTATAATTTGAATTTCGCAAACATCCATTTGCATTTCGCAAGGAAAGGCTCAACTTTTCGGCGGATCTTTGTGCTATTGAATCTTTAAAACAAATTAAAATGGCTACAAACAAAATAGCATTGGTAACAGGCGGAAGCCGTGGTTTAGGTAGAAACATGGCTGTTAGCCTTGCAAAAAAAGGAATCGATATCATTTTAACCTACAATAGCAATCAGGAGGAAGCGGATCATGTGGTTGCTACGATACAATCTTTAGGGCAACATGCAGCTGCATTCCAATTGGATGCAGGAAATGTGCAGTCCTTTAATGGCTTTATTGAACGGGTTACGCAACATTTGCTACAACAAACGGGAAAGTCTAATTTTGATTTTTTGATCAATAATGCGGGCACTGCCTTATATGCACCCTTTATAGAAACCACAGAAGAACAATTTGATACAGTTTATAATATCCATTATAAAGGGGTATTTTTTCTCACGCAGAAAGCTCTTCCCTATTTGAATGATGGCGGACGTATTATCAATATTTCCTCTGGCCTCGCCCGTTTTGCATTTCCGGGATCATCTGCCTATGGCTCGATGAAAGGGGCAATCGAGGTACTCACGAGGTATCTTGCCAAAGAACTCGGTCCTCGAGGTATTGCAGCAAACGTCGTTGCTCCTGGCGCAATCGAGACTGATTTTGGTGGCGGGCATGTGCGGGATAACAAAGAAACAAATGCGCATATTGCAGCTGTTACAGCTTTAGGAGTTGCTGGTGTACCCGATGATATCGGTGGAGTGGTGGCCTTCCTTTGTACAGAAGATGCAAGATGGATCAACGGACAACGCATTGAAGTATCGGGCGGGATGAATCTTTAGTAACGTATCACTTAAATAAGCACATATCTGAGCCTATTCGATATGTGCTTATTTAACAGTATTTCTTCACCAATCCCATCCAGTTCCTCCTCTTTTAGAATAAAAATTATAATGCTATTATCATTTTCTTCTTTACCTCTTAAAGTGTACGTTGACTGACTATCCGAATGATTATGTTTGTAGCATAAGAATATGATACAACTTGCCATAATAAGTGACATTCATGCCAATTTAATTGCATTGGATGCGGTATTAACAGATATCAAAAATAAAGGATTAACACAAATTTACTGCTTAGGTGATCTTGTTGATTTCGCTCCCTGGGGCAATGAAGTCATTGACAGAATACAAGAAAAAAACATTCCATGTCTACTGGGAAACCATGACCAAAGAATTGCTTTTGACGAAGCCATTATCCCTTTACCACACCATGATGTAATAGAGACTTCAAATCGAGAAATCGCCATCAAGCTAAGTAAGAAGGAGATATCGGCCCCTCATAAAAAATGGCTAGCAACATTACCCTACACCATTGAACTAACCTTCAAACTTGGAACGAGTTTTAGGAAAATCCTTCTTGTCCATGCCAGTCTCCAAAGCAATGACGAATACATCCATGAATCAACCCAAAAATGTGCTCTATCAACTCAATTAAAGCAAAAAGCAATCGATATTCTGGTGATGGGACATACACACCATTCTTATATTCAACAGGATGGAGATGTCTTGTTTATCAATTGTGGTTCCGTCGGACGTAGTAAAGAAAAAGACAGAAAAGCAACTTACACAATAATAACCTTATCTGAAAAAGAAATTAATGCCGAGATCGTTAAAGTAAACTACCCAATAACAGCTGTCGCAAATGCAATTTACGACAGCAATATCCCCGATTTCTACGGAGACTTCTTACTTGCGAATAATACACTTTAATCATTGGCAATTTGTTACAATAGCTAAGGTTAATGTCATGCATCAGACAGCAAGTTTAGATTACATCGTTATTCTTACAGGGGAGATTTACTTGATTACAGACACAGAAGAAACGCTTTTACAGGCCGGCGATATTGTCATCCAACGCGGCACCAATCATGCTTGGAGCAATCGCTCCGATCAAATGTGCCTGCAATTGGCCATTCTAATTGATGCGAATTAAAAATCTACCCTGTTGCTCAATCGGCAAACTAAACATTGAGCCGATTAAAACACATCGAATTTATCTTGTAGGAACACCGCAATTTTTCTAAGTTTGGACTTCATGATAGCAACATATTTTCGGTCTTTGCGTCTGTTCGACGAAGAAGAGATCAATCAGATTGTTCAGCTTTTTGAATACAGAAAGCTGAACAAAAACGACTTTTTTGTTAAAGAGAATCAACCTTGTCATGAGGTTGCATTTATACAATCAGGGATCTTCCGTTCTTATTATAGCAGTGCGAATAGGGAAGATATTACCTATTGTTTCCGCTTTCCCAATACATGGATAGCGGCCTACTCCTCCTTTATTACAGGCGGGCCAAGTATGGAGACCATGCAGGCCATTACCCCTGCCGAACTGTGGACGATCAAAAAAAATATGATTGATAAGCTTGCTACGAATAGCCTAAAATGGACAAAATACCTTAAAATGATTGCCGAGGAACAATATCTTGAGCTTGAAAAACGCGTCTTTCAACTGCAAAAAGAAACCGCATCACAACGTTATGCCAATTTGCTCAAAGATCATCCTGAGTTTATCCAACAGCTTCCTTTACAATATCTTGCTTCCTATTTAGGCATCACACAACGTCATTTAAGTCGTATTCGCAGCGAAATTTCTTTTTAGACATTTGTCCTATAAAGACGGTGGCTCTATCGGTATTTTTGTAATGTAATACGACATCATGCAGAAAAAAATACTTATTATCAATGGTCACCCGAATCGGGAATCCTTCAATTTTGGCATTGCAAATACTTATCAAGAAGCTGCGGTAGCGTCCGGAGCTACAGTACGAACAATCCATATTATTGACCTGGACTTCAATCCAAACCTTGAATTTGGTTATCGTAAACGAACAGAACTTGAGCGGGACCTACTTCTTGCCTGGGAAGATATCTTATGGGCCGATCATTTGGTCTGGATACATCCCGTTTGGTGGGGCGGTCTTCCTGCCTTGATGAAGGGCTTTATCGATAGATTATTTTTACCTGGACGGGCCTTCCAATACCGCGAAAATTCTCTTTTTTGGGACAAATTACTCAAAGGAAAATCTGCTCGGATCATTACAACACTCGATCAACCAAGTTGGTATTATGCATTAGTTTACGGCAGACCAAGTGTTAATCAACTCAAAAGATCCACCCTTCAATTTTGTGGAATATCGCCGGTTAAAGTCACCTATGTCGGAATTATCAAAACTTCCGATCCTATTAAGCGAAATAAATGGCTACAAAAAGTACAACGGTTGGGACACAAACAAGCTTAAGCGCAATCCAAACGCATTAAGACTGCTGGCCAAATGATAATGAGGAGCACTTTTTGCCAAATGGCAATTGTCCTCCGCTTTGCAAGCCCTAGCTTTGACCATAAATTCAAGACAAACGCAACATGGACATTCTAATTGGGCTCCAGTGGGGAGACGAGGGTAAAGGAAAATTCATTGATCTGATCGGCAGCGACTATGATATTATCGCCCGTTTTAATGGCGGCGCGAATGCCGGACATAGTATTTATTATCAAGGTAATAAAGTTACGCTTAAACTACTCCCATCGGGTATTTTTTCGTCGCATGTCAAAAACATTATCGGCACCGGTGTGGTGGTTGACCCATTAGCATTTAAAGCAGAAATCGAAGAACTAGCGCACATTATGCCAGATCAAGATCTCGTTGATAGAATTTTGATATCCCAAAAAGCGCATCTCGTTTTACCGACCCATCGTTATTGGGATATCTATATGGGACAGTCCCCACTGTATCGCACGATAGGAACGACCAAAAATGGAATTGCGCCAAGCTATTCCAATAAAATACTCAGACAGAACCTTCGCGTTGGTGATCTTCACTCGGATAGTTTTGATACTGACGTATATCAAATTTTAAACCGCCAATACAAAGAACTACAGTTTTTGGGACAAGAAATGCCTGCATTCGAAGAGCTCTACCACAATTTTATTCAAGGATGCACTTCATTAAAACAAGTGCCAATTATAGATACTGAAATTTTTCTGAATAAGGCGATCCGAGATGGCAAGAAAGTATTGGCGGAAGGCGCGCAGGCAACTCTGCTTGATATCGACCATGGAAGTTATCCCTATGTGACCTCATCAAATACGATAGCCTCAGCAGCCTGTGTAAGCTTGGGTGTGTCGCCTAAAGTGGTGGACAAAATTTATGGCGTTACAAAAGCCTATTGCACCCGTGTGGGGAATGGCATTTTCCCAACAGAGATCACAGGGCAAGTTGCCAATGATTTACGGGACAAAGGAGCTGAATTCGGTTCCAATACCAAACGTCCCCGTCGTGTCGGCTGGCTGGATCTACCAGCATTAAAATATGCCATCATGTTAAACGGAGTTACGGAACTCGTTCTTACGAAAGCCGACATTTTGAACGAAATGGCTGACATCCCCGTCTGTACCCATTATGAAATAGATGAACAAAAAATTTCGTTAGCATTTCCCCAATCTTCTGAACAAAAAATTAAACCGATCTGGAAATATTTAAAAGGTTGGAATACCGATTTCTGTAATATCAAGCAAGCAAACTTGCTTCCACAAACCTTGAGGACATTTATATCTTTTCTCGAAGAAGAATTAGAAGTTCCCATAAAGTATCTTTCAACAGGACCTCAACGTGAAGAATTGATTAAATTAGCTAAGTAATATAAAGGGAACATGGAGCAATTACTGGAATACATCCGAAAATTTGGACAGCTCGATTTGCGAGAAGAGAACTTAATTCGACAAGCATTCGAAAAAAAGAGTATTCCAAAGTCAAGCTATTTTGTCGCTTGCGGTAAAGTAAACAATAGCATTGCTTTTGTGGAATCGGGGGTATTCCGTTCGCTCTATTACAACAGTAAAGGCGACGATTTTACGCGTTATTTTATTTATGAAGGTCGTTTTATTGGGGATCTTCAGAGCTTCTTGGATCGAACACCTTCCAACGACTATATAGAATCCCTCACAGATAGTGAGATCTGGAGCCTTGATTTTGAGAATTTTACGCTTCTTGAAAAGGAAATTAAAGTTTGGCCGTTGTTGATGGCCAAACTTTATGCTTTTGTGGTGGAAAGTAAGCTAAAAACGGCAAATACCATGATGAATCTCGATGCCAAAGAACGCTATCTCCTGTTCTTAAAGCTTTACCCGGGTTTAGCCAATCGTGTTCCATTAGCCATGTTAGCGTCCTATTTAGGGATTACCGCATCATCACTGAGCCGGATTCGGAAAAACATCTAAGTGTCGGGAGATCTCTAAATCAAACGGCCTAAACAACCTACTATATTGGTCAAACTAAATATTGATCCCTCAACACCGATACTCGCGAAAAAACAGCACTGAGCCAATTTACCAACGATAAAGCAGCCTTGTAGTGAAAACATTATCTTTCAGATCAGCCGAAAAGTTTGGTAAACTTGTGCTTTCGTTCGTTACATGCTCATTATATACAGTCAGTTTTATCCTATTGTTAATCTGATATGCAAGACCATAGCCCAGCGTACTAAACTTAACATCGCCATCGGCCGTAAAATTATCAGGCATGCCGATTGTCATGCCACTTGCTTTCGTATTTGGATCATATACGTCATACGCTATCAATGCAGTAATACCGGTCTTCGCAATCTCCTGCGTAAACCAAAGATAGTATCCATTAAATTTACGTTGATAAAGGTCTGTTGTCGGCTGGGTTGTAAAACTTCTGCTGGCGTAAGGTCCTTTAATATCGACACCACCGGCAACTCCAGGCTGGTCTCCTGCCACATATTCGGTTTTGAAACTGGATTTCCCGAAGCTATTATCAAACTCGACCTGTAAGTTTGCTCCATAATAGTTCCTGCCGATGGCTTTACCTTCATTCTCATCACTGGTATGCGCTGTATAACCATTGCTATTGGGCGTATAGTACGTTTTCGTATCATTACGCACTGAACCTTTATAGAACGAGCCGCCAAAACCCAAATGAAGTTTTTTATCGGCTAAACTATCAAATTTAAAAGCAAGATTACCGATCAGGTCCTTTTTAGAATCATAGTCCTTAGCGGAGTGACCACTACCGTTCACCAGGGCTAAATCTAAATTTAAGAATTTAACTTTACCCCCAGGATGATAACTTACCATCCCTCCAAGATCACGTTCGCGTGGCATCAACGTCTGGAATACACGTGCCCGTTCCGGAAAGTCACGATAGCCCGATGAGTATACAATGGAATATCCAAAAGGTCTATTGAAAAGTCCCGCAGTTAAACTAAGGCCTTTTTGACTTGGGTGACGCAATTGAATAAAGGCATCCATTAGTTGTACACCGTCTTGAGTAGCATCCAATTGAAAGACAATACTCGAGTAGGTATCCACACGGTCAATTTTAAGACGTCCCCTGCGGATCATAAATCTGTTATCCGAATTCTTTGAAAAATCCCCACCTGAAAAGGACGTAATTCCAGGAGATTGCGCCTTTTGAAACTGTGTTTGAAGATACCCCGTAATCTTGATATCATGTGGATCATAGCTGGAGGGCGCATTATTATTTTGCGCAAGTGCTACAACGGGTCCTATCAGAGCTAAGAGTAAAAGTGCTTTTTTCATGAGAATTTTAAATAAATTATCTTTTTCGCTTGTGATGATATGATACGAGCAGAATCATTTTTCCTTCTTCTATTCCATCATCTTTCAACGGCGTAAAAATAGATTCTCAATATTAAGTTAATATTAATAAATTGTTAGTCTATTAATTTATATACATAAAATTAACGATTTAGTAATATGTCTCGTAAGGGATAGGCCGAGACAATGCGAACTATCGCAATCTATAGGTATTCTTAAATAAAAAGGCCGATACAAATTGTACCGGCCTTTTAATCCTATTGATTCCTTCTTAAAATTATTCCAACCCCTTATTATAATCGCTTTCACGAAGAGGTATAGCCCAAGTCCATTTATTTTTATCTTCTGGCTTAATTGTAGTAACCAATGAAGTCAAGAAATTACCACCGTTAGCAAAGTCTTTTCTCACAATAGTATCTCCCCATCGTTTCATATCAAACCAATCGAATCCTTCGCCCCATAGTTCAACCGCGCGATAAAGTTTAATTTCATTAAGTAGATCTGTTCCTGTTTTTGTACAAACATAATTCACATCCCTTCCTGAAGTAGCGTTTAATGCATTAAGAACACCTTGAACTTCGCTTGCTGCCTTATTTTGGAAAAATTTCGCTTCAGCCTCAATGAGATACATTTCGGAAGCCCTAAAATGATTCACATGACCGATACCAGGTATATCATTCGCTTTAAATTTGAAATTCATATACGCAAAAGGAACTGCAGTAGCTTGTAAATCTGGGAACAACTTAAATGCTCTCGCTTTCATAGCTGTCCCCGCAATACCCGTTGCGGTAGTATATGCTTCATTCTTTGGATCCAAAAATAAATCTCTACGAACATCTGTCGTCGGTATCTTATCGAACAATTCTCTACTGATACATTTTGGTGTTGTTCTTACGGCACTAGCTGTTGAGTTATAGGCAATATAAGACTGGAATGAATAGAAATATAACGTTTCATCAGAGGCTCCATAACTACTCCATATCCATTCGCCATTCGGAGTAGAAAAACCGTTTTTATAATCAGCGTTACTCATCAATTTATAATTTTTACGAGCAAGAACTGCATATTTTTCTGCGTTAACGTAGTCCTGTTTGTTTAGTGCTGCCCTTGCGTAAATCGCGTAAGCCACATCCTCATTCACTTGGAAATTTTTGTCGGATTCTCTATCCAATTTAGACGATTCATATAGCGCTATTGCGTCATTTAAATCTTTATAAATTAAATCATATGTCTGCCCTAAAGTAGATAAAGGCATGTCTCCTGTTGATACGTCGGTTCTTAGAACTAAGCCTCCAGTTTGACCATTATTGGAATCCTTCCATCTATTTCCGTAAATCTGAGCTAACATCATATAACTGTATGCTCTAAAGGTTAATGCTTGTGCTTTTATGAAATCTTTTTCAACGGCTGGTCCCTCCGCTCCATCAATACTTATTACAATTTGATTTGCATTACCTATAATCTTGTAATAATAATACCAAGGATAATAAAGGTAAATACTTGTTAAATTTTGATTGTAATTTGCATTAATGATATCGGCCCAACCACTTAAGTTGACAAAAAAATTGTTTCCAGGATAATTCCCGTAATACATTTTGATTGTTCCTTCTCCATTAAAGCCCTGGCTTCCCAAATATTGTTGGGTCATCATTTTAGCTAAGCCATTTACAGCTAACTTGGCATTTTTTGTTGTTTCAAATACCGTAGGAGTACTTACAGAGTCTGTAGGAAGTGTCTCTAAATAGTCCTTTTTACAGGAAGCTAGCAACAACACTCCTGCAAATAATACTTTAATATAATTTATATTTTTCATCCTTTTATTTCTTATAGTCCAACTTTTACTCCAAAAGATACAGTACGCGGAGTTACCCAAGCATTTGTACTAGTACCATTCCATTGCTGTTGCGGGTTCATTCCTTTGCGTTTCGTCATTGTTGCCAAGTTTTCGATCCCCGCAACAATTCTTACTGAAGACAAATCTATTTTACTAACTAATGTTTTTGGCAAACTATAGCCCACCGCAATATTTTTGATAACTAAATAAGAGCCATCCGTTAAAAAACGATCACTTGAATAGTTGTTCATATTGCTCTGTGAAAAGTTAATTGCTGGAATACTATTCGGATCCAATCTATTTACAGAAGTCGCAGTCATACCTTCAGGAATTCCATTCCATGACTTCATAATATCTGTATGCATAGCACTTGGCGTACCAGACATAGACATTAAACCTGCATAAGACGAATCAAATACTTTACCTCCGATAGCGTAAGTAAATAAAGCCGAAAAACTAAAATTCTTATATTCAAAGTTGGTATTGAAACTTCCATTCATCTTAGGAATAACAGATCCCGACCAATCCCTTACACCATAATTGGATGGATTGGTAACATAATATTTTCCGTTAATCTCTATTAATTCAGCAGCTGGTATAGCTGCCTTATCAGGAGCTGAACCATTTACATTAAATCTTTGTGTATCTGGAAGATACAGAGAACGCCCGGTCATTTGATCTACACCTGCAAATTTAAACATCCAGAAATCATATCTTCCACGTCCTTCCATCCATTTAAAATTACCAGTGATAATACCATTTTCTCTATTCTCTTCTGGTAATGCTAATATTTTGTTGGTCAACCATGTTGCATTCGCTCCAATATTCCATTTCCATCCATCACCTTTCAAAACATCGACATCAAATGTTAGCTCAAAACCGCGATTTGACATTGAACCGATATTACGTGTAATTGTGGAAACAGCAGAAGAAGTAGATGTCGCACCGGCAGATAGCGGCAAATTAACGTCAAATATCAGATTTTGTGACTGCTTATTAAAGTATTCAAAGCTTAAATTTGCACGCTGGAATAAACGTGTCTCAATAGCTGCAGAAAAAGAACTTGAAGTTTCCCAAATCAGATCCGGCGACGCATTTTGTTTTTTATAAAGAGCCGCCATATTTGCATTTTGATCTATATCATACAAAGCTAAGTGTGCATATTTATTAGCACTTTCATCATTTCCAACTTCTCCATAAGATGCTCTTACTTTCAAATCATTGAGAACACGAAGTGCATCTTTAAAAAAGTCTTCTTTGGAAACTATCCAACTTCCACCTAATGACCAAAAGTTACCCCAACGATTTTCAGGGCTGAATCTAGAAGATCCGTCTCTTCTAAAGGAGGCCTCAGCAAAATACTTACCATCATAATTATAGCGAGCGCGAGACAAGAAACTTTCGACGCGATAGTCCTCTTGGTAGTCATACAAAGAGGTAATCTTGGTAAAGTTAACCATGTCAGTTTTTCCAGCAAACGTCTCATCCGTTTTATAACCATACAAGTAGCTCCAATTATCGGAATAATTTTCATGTCCTGCTAAAACGTCAACGTGATGCTTTCCAAAGTCCTTATTCCAACTTAACAGTTGTTGTAGCGTATAATTTTTGTACCGATAAATATTTCTAGCAGCGCGACCTTGTCCATTACCATCTCCTATCACTGCATTATTATAGGTACGGCGTTCAGAATTACGAAGATTCAAATCACCATTTAGCGTGAACGTAAAATCTTTCAGGAATTTAAATTCGAGGAATCCTCGACCGTTGACAGTATTTCTAATCGTTTGATCACTGTTCAATTCATTTTCCCAAATAGTATGCCTTCCAACATATTGTAATCTTGTTGATTCACCATTATCGAATTGTTTATCTCCTAAAGCATCTAATGCATAGGTACCATCAGGATTATGTAGATGAATCGGATAAATTGGTGCAATTGAACGTGCATAATTAAAAGGATTTGTGAAAGAACCAGCATCATCCGTGGAACCGCTTATTCTATCTGAAATTTGGTGTGATCCTGCTAAATTGAAGCCATATTTAAACCAATTTTTAGCTTGCAATTCTGCATTTAAACGACCTGTAAACCTCTTTAAACCTGAATTTTTAATATAGCCCTTTTCGTCCAAATATCCAGTAGAATAAAAAACTTTTGCTTTATCCGTGGCTGTATTCCCATCAATATTATAATTTTGACGATGTCCTATACGATCTACTTCACTAAACCAATCCAAGTCATCTCGATATCCACTTTTAATTTGCGCATCGGAAACTAGCTTACCATTCGCGTCAAATAATTTATCATCATCTTTATCATAAATGTTTAGTTTAAGATAGTTACTTACCAATGACTTTGAAGCCTCATCATTTGCCGATTGGGTTGTCGGATATTTGGTTGAACTACTTGTCAATAAGTTATTTCGATACCCCATCCACATAGCCTCCATGAATTGTCTATCATTCACTCGGCTATATTCTGCAATACCTCTTGAATAAAACCCTTGATCAGTGGAAACATTCACTTGTGAGCGTCCAGCTTTTCCTTTCTTTGTTGTAATAATAATAACACCATTACTTGCCCTACTACCATACAAAGCTGAAGAAGAAGCATCTTTCAATACCGATATACTTTCTACGTCATTCGGATTTATATCGGAGATATTACCACCAAAAGGAACACCATCGACAACATAAAGAGGGTCATTCGAACCATTTAGTGATGAAAATCCACGAATCCTTATACTAGGTTCTGCACCTGGCATACCAGAAGTATTGTTCAGTTGAATACCAGCAGCAGATCCCTCTAAAGCTGCAAATGCATTGGTAACTGGTCTCTTTTCGATATCTTTAGCAGAGACGGAGGTTACGGATCCAGTCACAGATTCTTTTTTGGCAGTACCATAAGCGACTACGACAACCTCATCTAATGCTGTATTCTGATCCTCTAGTGACACGTTGAATAATGACTGTCCATCTTTAACGATTATAGTCTTATCAGAATGACCGACATACCTGAAAACCATTACTTTACCAACAGGAACTGATAAAGAATATTTTCCATTTGCATCTGTTTGAGTAGCAATGTTTGATCCTTGAACAGCAATTGTAACTCCTACCAACGGTTTCCCGTCAGCGCCAGTTACACGACCGCTTACTTTCTTCTCTTGCGCAAAAGCAACAGAAGAAAGGATCATACTCCCCACGAAAAAACTGAGTAGTTTGTGTTTCATATGTTTATGTTTGTTTAAATAAGTAGTTTATCTAACTAAATACGATAAAAGCACCGAAGAAACTTTTAATATATGTTTTTCAAAAGTGATGAGCCCAACAGGCTAATACAGTTAGTGTACAAAACCAAACATGAAATGTTAAGGTTTTGTTAAAAGCAAAGATAAAACAATCTTTTAAAGATGCAACAAGAAGTTATAAATAGAATTAAAAAACTGGAAAACAAACGATATAAATCATAGTATTTCACACAAAAAAATAACACACAAAAACACTAAATACCAAACAATTACACAAACAACACACCTTAATCTAAAAAAGTAGCTATTTTTTTTTATGAAGTAACAATAAATACTGTAATATTTTGTATTTTTCATCATAAAACTACCCTTACAATCGATAATAATAAAAAAACACACGTAACTGCTATCAAAAAGACAAAACAATAGTTCGAACCAATAAAAGGCAAAAAAAAGATGAACTACAAAAGCTTAAATCCAATATTATATACAAAAAGCTTAGATCAAACTATTCAGTTCTATACTGAAAAACTCGGGTTTACATGTGTTGAAAAAAACGAAGCATTGAACTGGGCTCTACTGCGAAGTGGAACCATCGAAATCATGTTTTCGCATCCTGTTGAAAGCATTGCTTTTGAAACAGCACAATTTACCGGGTCCCTTTATTTTAACATAGCTGATGTTGATAATTTATTGGAAAGTTTGAAAGATAATGTCAAAATATGTTATGAAATAGAAACTTTCGAATGGGGGATGCGCGAATTTGCTATATATGACAATAATGGATATGTGCTTCAGTTTGGGCAGGAAACTACATAAAAAAACCACTTTAGGATATAAATGAACTAAAGTGGTTTTTTAACAGTAATCTAGCGTACTTTACATATGGCCTTTGTAAGATTTAAAGTCAAGAGACAAGGGATAAACTACTTCAGACACAACAGCTACACCATTTTCTTTTGCTGGAATCCATTTCCCTGATCTCAAAAGGGCTCTTTTTGCGTTTTCCAAAACCTTATAGCCCGGGTCATTTTCGAAATTAACATTGGAAATCACACCCTTTGTATCTACCGTAAATCGCAAATTAAACTTTCCTTTTACCCCAGCGTTTAAAGCCTCCTTAGGATACTCAAAAGTATTAGAAAAATTTTCATTAAAAGCGTTCATTCCTTTCTCTGGAATAGCGACATGGTCTTGGCTATCTGCAATTTCTTCTGATGAAAGAACATGATATGGCAATCTAACCCAAGAGGCTACTTCTTTATTATCCTTAACTGCAGGTGTCCATTCTCCCGAAACCTTCAATATACGAATAAGACGCAGTGCAATTTGGTTTCCAAGATCTTTAACGATATCTGCAGAATCTATCTTCCCTTTTTCATTTACACGAAATTCAACGATTATATCTCCAGAAATATTCTTATCAATTTCGGATGTTGTCAACACTAGGTTCTTACTTAGATCTTTTACCAAATTATCGTATCCAATCTTTGGTGTAGCCTCTTTATTTTGCCCCTTGCATACCAGCACCACCCCAAAACCCATAAATAAAGTTAAAAAAGACTTTTTCATAAGATAAAAATTAAATAGTAAAAGCAGAGGAAAAGACATTACTCTTCCTCTACTTATTAATTGATTAACTAATCTCTCGGTCCAGTGTAGACAAATTTCTCTTCAAAAGTACGTCCGCCTCCATTTGAAGTCCAGTTTACTGTAAGTGTTTTAGTCGCTGGATCGTATTTACTTGTTGGCTTAGTAGCAATTGGTAATAAAGTTGTCATTTCTACTGTAATATTGTTCGTAGCTTGATCAATAGTATAATTTACAACATTTGAATATGTTCCCAAAAGTCCTGGTTTCAATTGACATTTATTTCCGCCAATTGTTACAAGTGTTACTGTCTTATTTGCATTTGGAACAAGAGCAGTGTTTGCAGAAGTTGTATAGGCATAAGTTCCGTCGAAGAAATTTTTACCAGAGATTCCAACAACCATTTTACCAAAGTTTCCAGAGATATTTCCAACGGAAGCAGATTCAATAGAAAATCCAAGCGCATAGCTTTTATCAAAAGTAAAAATACTGGGCTTTAAATCAACAACAAACTTACCTACTCGTTCCCCCTTCTTTATGACAACATCGAATGAAGAAATACTATACTGTGAAGTAGGAAGAGCTACAAACTCATCGTCCTGATCATCATTGTATTCGTCAATTAATGAATTATCTAGCTTAACCTTCACATTAATATCATTCGGGGCAGTATTTGAACCTGCATAATTTACTTCTAATACCAACTGCCCTGTTGGATTCATATCAAATGATAATAAATATAAGGGTAGCTTACTAGTAGTACTAGATTGAATAAAACCAGGATTCTTAAATTCGATAATATTTGATATTGCCCCTGGAGCATCTGGCCCAATCAAAACTTCATCTTTCAAACAAGATGAAAATATAGTGGCAATAACCAATGCTAAAGAAATATATTTTAATATTTTTTTCATGTTATTTTAAATTTATCTAGCCCAAAAAATCTTCGATGTATATTTATCTATTGAAGGAATATTTGCACTATTATAGTTAAACTCAGTATTCGGATACATCACTCGCGTAGGCAACTTATCTGTAGCTGTAGCTTCAGAAGTTATAGAAACAAATGTATTATTTCTGTTTGCAATATTATTCGGATAATATGCATTTGTATTCGGGTTAATCAATGAAGGATACCCTGTACGGCGATATTCGTTCCATGCCTCATGTCCAAACAAAAAATTGAAAGCAACATATTTCTGTGTAATTATGGCTTGCAATTTTTGTACATCCGAAGTGGCGCTTGCTATATTTACTAAATAGTTACTGGCATTTTCTGCTTTATAATTTGTTAAATAAGCTGTTAAATCGGCTGCAGAAACAGTTGTTGCATCCGCTTCATTTCTATTTAAATAATTATACGATGCTTTAATCCCCTCATCAAATAAAGTAGCCACAGTACCAGAAGTTATCCCTTTCAAAGCAGCTTCCGCTTGTAAGAAATAACTTTCCGAAGCCAACAAAATTGGCTGACCAGCCGCGGGGCCTTTTAATATTCCTTTTCCTGTATAGGATGTTGAAGAAGTGCCTAAAAACCAAGAACTTGGTGCTTGACCACGACCAGCATCAGATTGCTGGTATCCCAACTGATTTACAGGCGTAGACACCCCTGTCTTATAAATTAAATTAGCGCGAGCTGCATCAGATATTTTAGTACCATTATAAAATGTCATAATATAGGGCGTTGGCGCATATTGACTTGCAGCTCCTACAGCCGCTCCATCATAGGAATAAGCCCAAGCATTCCACATTGGATTTTGCTTACCGTCATTTTTAGTAAAGCCAGGATTAACAATCACATCAGCTGTTACAAACCCAACATCATCTAGTGTTGTTTTCGTAAATTGAACTTTATCTTTAGCACGCAATAACATTTTTAATTTCAACGTATTGCCTAATTGCGCCCATTTAATACCATCTCCTTTATATAAAAAGTCTGTATTTTTAAATAAAGTTGAAGATGTGCTCGTCTTAAAATAAGCTACCACGCTATCTAATTGTGTACCCAAATCCTTATAGATATCCGTTGCTTTATCATAGGCAGGAGTAAGACTTGCTTTCCCTTTTAAGGCTTGTGAATAAGGAATATCATTATAAGTATCTACCAGATTCACATAGTTATAGACTTTCAATAGTTTTGCAGCAAAATATAAATCCATTTGACCCTGTGGCTTGGCCGTATTTTCAACATATTGAAGATCATTCAATATATCATAACTTGTTGACCACAAGGAATTAAAATCAGTCGTAGTAAAATTATAGGAGATAATTGATCCCCAACCAGAAACTCCACCACCGTTTGCACGATAACCGACCAGTTGTGTACCATAGCTATTATATGTAGGTACAAGGCGTGCTGTAGCTACTAAAGCCTGTGGAAAAACAAGTTGAGGAGTAGACTCTGTAGGATTATTGGGGTTATCATTGATATCCAATGCCTTGGAACATGAGGCTAAGCTCAATCCCAAGCAAGCGTATAGTAAAAATTTATTTCTTTTCATTTTAAGATCAAATTAGAGAGTTAAGTTCACAGAAAAACCGACATATCTTGATGGAGGCGTTTGACCCAAATTAGTCAAACCAATTGCATTACCATTTGACGAGCCATTTCCATCAGAATATTCTGGATCGGTATAAACATTTGATTTTGGCGTCCAGATAAATAAATTACGTCCTTGAACACTTACACGAGCCCCTTTAATTACGTTTTGACCTGCCAAAAATGATTTTGGGATACGATAACTCACAGACATTTCGCGAATTTTCCAAAATGCCGCAGAAGTAATATAATTTTCTTGGATACCCGTACGAGGCCCAGCAATTGACCAATATCCTGGTCCACCGTCGCGTACTGTAATATTTGTATTTTCCACGTATGATTGAGATGCCTCATCCCAATATGAAGAATTAGGAATAACAAAGCGGTCTCTGTTATAAATTCCGGTGTTATAGCCTGCGCCCGAAAAATCAAATGTACTACCACCCGCGTTATAAATATAATTACCTGTACGGTATTCTGCTTGCGTGTGGAATGATAAATCTTTCCAAGTCAAATCTAAATTAAGGCCAAGTGTGTGCGTAGGCATTGCTTTACCTAATATTTTGAGTGTACCATCTGATGAAGGATATCCAGTAACAGGGTCAACGATAATTCGACCTAAATCATCACGTTTGTAATAGGTACCTCTCAATACAGGGAAATCTTCTCCAGCTACCGCGTAAGAACCTGCACCAGCACTCGACCCACTAGTATAGGCTCCCAATTGTAAAACTTCAAGTCCTTCTGCAATAGATTCAACTTTATTATTAAAATATGCATAATTTCCACCTACACTTAATTCCCAATTATCTGTACGAATTGGGATTACATTTAATTTAGTTTCAACTCCTTTACCTGTTGTTGTACCCGCATTTACAAGATAAGACCCATAACCTGTTGCTGTAGAAATTCCCGTCGGCACAACGTTATCAGTTGTGCGATTATCGTAATATGTGAAATCCCAATTGATGCGTCTTTTTGCCCAAGCAGATTCAAAACCTACCTCAAAAGAACGCGTCATTTCAGGCTTCAAACCATCTTGTACTAACTGATTACCAACAGTATGCCCTCCAATTCCATTATATGGATAACCTGCTCCTTGTGAAAATGTTGGCAAAAGACGATAAGCACCAAAGTCTGTTGATGACCCTAAATTCACTTGTCCTACTTTAGACCACGATGCTCTCACTTTTAAGAAATCTAAAGCTTTAAAATCTTTCAAACCTTCGAAGGCATCCGTTGGGATAAACGATAAGGCTGCTGACGGATAGAAGAATGAACGGTTATTTGGCTCCAAAATAGAAACCCAATCATTACGTCCTGTTACGGTCAGGAATAGGTAATCCTTATAGCCAACGTCAATTTTACCCGTTAAACCAAATGTACGTGCCAGGTAATTCGCTTGATTAGCACTTGGGTTGTTGGTACTATTACCCAAATTATAAATCTCAGGAACAGCTAAACCAGATACGCCCGCAGACATTCCAGAATATTCATTTTGAATAAATTGAAAAAGTGCAGTATAGTCAATTTTGAAGTCCCCAGTTTTATTATAGGCATGCGCTATAAAATCCGACACAATTCGAGTAGAATAATTAAATCCGTCCGTAACGCCACCTAAAATATTTTGATATTTATAGGTAGACGTTCCAGCCCAAGATTTTGTAAAATCTGAGAAGGTATATACGCCAGTCGTATTTTTATAGGATTGATTTGATGTAGTAACACCGACACGTCCCAAAACATCAAACCATTCAATTGGTTTATATCTTAATTCCAAGTTACCAATAAAATAATCATTTCTAGTCCGGCTACGATAATTATCTGCCATAAAATAAGGATTATTATAATAGGCATTGAAATAACCATCAGGGGAAGCAAATGGATTATTTTGCCAGTCTTTATAATCGGTCAATGGAATTTGGCCAGGCGTATTTAAAACTCGCTCATAAATATTTGCTGCAGCAGAAGTCGTGTTGTACCTATTTTGAGCGTAATATGTCGAGTAGGTCAAATCAAGTCCTTCCACCAATCTACGCGTTCCAGAAAGCCGTGCCGAGGCTCTATTGTATTTATCACCTGGAATTGTACCCGTTGAAGTCAAATATTGACCTGACAAACGTAATGAACTATTTTCACTCTGCGAAGAGATCGACAAGTTAGTCATATTGGTTACACCTGTATCCCAGAAACCGTCTTTTCCTTTTTTACCTGCATAGCTATACGGAATACTTTGGATGCTACCATCTTGTAATGGATCCCCAATTGGTCGAATTACGCCGTCATAAATTGGACCATATTGCTGATTTTCATGCGGGTTATAGATCTGCAAATCATTGTCAGCTCCCGATCCAAATTGCTTTTGCATCTTCGGAAGAAAGTTTACAGATTCGAATGTAGTCGTATTCTCAAGATCTATTTGGAAGCCTAGACTACCTTTACCTTTTTTAGTTGTTACGATCAAGGCCCCGTTGGCCGCTTGAGAACCATACAATGCTGCAGCATTAGCACCGTTTAGTACAGTAACATCCTCGATATCATCTGGATTTAAGTTACCCAAGATCGATGAAGGGACTATAACGTTATCAACAACGATGAGGGCTTCGTTGTTACCTGTAAGTGAGCGCATACCGCGAAGCATAACCCTAAAATTAGGATTAACCCCCGATGTAACACCTTGTACCAGTAAACCGGCAACTTTACCGGTTAAACCCGTAACGACATTGGACGGCTTTGCTTGCATTAAGTCTTCAGCCTTAATTGTAGTCTGTGCAACACCGACAGAACGACGGCTAGCAGTTAACCCTGCACCAGTCACAACGACTTCATCCAAAACAGACTCGTTGTCACTAAGTTGTATATTATACAAACTTGAACCTTGTGCAACGGTAATTGTTTTGTCTGAATAGCCTACAGAGCGAAAGACTAAAATTTTTCCAGTAGGAACATTAATAGAATAGTTACCGTTTGCGTCGGTTTGTGTGGCTTGGTTAGTGCCTTGAATAACAATAGTAACGCCTGGCAACCCCTCGCCATTTGTACCTGTCACTCTTCCACTAACCTTCTTTTCTTGGGCGAATGCTACCGAAGTTAGGATAGCACCACCCAATAAAAAACTGAGTAGTTTGTGTTTCATATGTTTATGTTTAATTAAGTATGTTTATTTAAATTCTTGGCAATAAAGCAGCTTGGCTAGCAATTTTTTTACTTCTCAATAATTATTATATGATATGTTAGTTAGTCATACATCTATTAATTCAGCAATGTCAGCTGTTAAAAAATGTTAAATACAAATTTATAACTTTTTTTAACTTTTGCAATGCAAGCATAACTTTGTGATAACATTTATTTTATAATAAACTACAAGCAGCTGAAAAACAGTACATTATTTTCACCTTTAAACGTAACAAAAGTAATTTGGCTTGATTATTCGCTGTAAACTGTCCTAATAACCTAAAATAATAAGTCGACGATGGAAATCCTAAGTTTGCGTAAAATAGAGACAAACAAAGACGGTAACTTATCATAAAACCAAAATATTTACTTTAAGTAAATCTAATGCGTAATTAATTCGAAATTAAATCTCACAGGGACTGTAAAACGCACTCGCACTGGTATTCCTTTTAGGTAGGCAGGAGTCCATTTACTTAACCGTTGCATTGCCTCAATCATCATCCTTTTGACATTTAGATCATAATCTCCCTCAATTTCGTAATCTTCAGTAGCACCAGACTTATTAACGACGAAACTGACAAGTATCGTTTTCTTTTTATATTTCTCAAAAAATTCTGAGGGAAACTGAACTTTACGCATAACCAATCCAATGTCAGCCATTAGATCACCACGATATTTGGGTTCTTGCTTCATGGTCTTGGCAGTATATGTATTAATTTTTCCATCGGGCAAATAGCGCTTCCCATTTATTAATATATCTTCTTTATAAAATTCTTCATATTTTGAATGATCCCAACCAGTCCAAATCCCTTCTCGTTTATCATTAACTAATTCACCTTCGATATATTGACCATTTTTATAGTCAAATCTAAAAAAGCCATTTCCTTTCCGAAGTAGCATATTTCCTACCGAATCCAAATACAGCAAATAATGAGAGAAATTGGACTTAGCCTCTGTTTTATTGGGCTCATAATAAACCAAAGCTTTTAATTTTCCATTTGGGTGATAATAATATGCGGTATCAATCAAATAGGAAAGCTCATCATAAAGTTCCACAGATTCCACCTTTCCGGTAGGAAAATAAGACACTCTCTCGCCAAAGTACTTTAATGTTTTTCCATCATAATTTAAACTATGTCCATAAAACTTCGGAAGATTCGTATCGGTATAAAAGGCTTGTACACGATAGAGTCTTCTTGGCTCATTTTCAACAGGATAAACTTGTCTATAATAATAAGATTTGTCTTTTGTTGCCAAGAAATCACTTTCTGCATCAAAAAAACGAATAATTGTATCCTTAGAAGTGCCAATATGAATAATCTGACCTTCGGTTTTTATCTTTATATCTTGTGCAAAAACCCGGAAAGAACTCCATACTAACAGAAGAAAGATCAAATTTTTCATAAATTAAATTGGTTACTAAATGGTAGACGAATATACCATTAATATCCAACATTCCCATCCAATAAACCAACAAGGAAGCCAATTTTTCGACTTGCTTAAGCATCAATAACGTCCCCTATTCGGTATAGTATAATACTAAAATAATACTACATCAATAATTCCAATATAGTATAGCTATAGTGGCAGGCAGATCAAACTTGCTCTTAAAGCCCAACTGTGCTATCATAGAATTGGTACCTTTGTAATAACTACAATCTTAAAAAACTCATTTGAATATGCCCGTCTGAACTAAAAGTTAAGATAAACTCCCTTATTTCATCGCCGTACGACTTTCCTTATGATCTTCAGGGCAAAAACTTATCATCCCTTTTTTCTCGTACATTAACACCCCAGCGTCGCGTATCATAGCATAGACCTTTTCCCGATTGGTCCTGTAGCACACAGTCGTACTTATGAGCTTATTCGGTATGCAGTTCATATTTTTGACCGTAAATCCATGCCAGCGGCTCATCTGCCAGACAAACTCTGTCAGTGGGACATCTTTGTATTCACGTACAGCATTCGCCCATTGCGAAGCTTGTTCAAAATCCCCGTTCTTTAAATAAAATAGACTATCCCGTTGTACTTTTTCACCTTTAGGTAAATAGGATTTGATAACCACAGCTTCATCCAAACATTGAAGCTCCTTACTTTTGTATGATCTACGATCAGAGACAAGCACCTCTCCATGTGATACCGTTGCCCGCGTAAACTGGGCATAAGATGCTAATTCAAACCTTCCGTAATCACTCGAAATTTTTCCATTGCTAGTTTGTATTACCATCACCCCCCCAAACAGTTGGCTAGGTATGTCTATAAGCACCTCGCCCTCGATAAACAGATGTGTACTATCTCCTCCTTGCGTCAACGGATAACGAAGGGTTGATTGGGCATTTAGCCGGACCCGCATACCATAAGAGAATTCTATAACACATTGCTGACGAGCAGCTGTTCTGATCACGATAGCCGTATCTTTTGTATTTATTTCCCGCCCGCTGGATGATTTATCAAATTCCAATACCCCCTCGGCGGTCTTGGCGAGCGAAATACCGTTTAAATCAAGCAATACTCCGGTTGCATTCGTATCCAATCGAATGATAGATGAATCAGCAAGCATTATTGTACCTGCAGATTCAGACAACGGTATTTCCGTACCAGAGGACATACTAGCACATTCCAGATCGATTTCAGCCCTATAATTCCTGTGTTTTAACATGACAATTACAGCCGGTAGCAAAAGAAATAAAACTGCTGCTGCAGCACAACGCCACCATAATTGCCGTTTCTTTTTTTTAGCTAACTGATCTCCCGCAGCCTGGATCTGTTCAAAATCAGGCCGCCACTCGATGGATAATTCGTTTGACCGATTAGTAGACATTTCTTCGATCACCTCGGCAATCATTGCATCAAATTCCTCTTCACTAAAAATTTTCTCCGCTGCTTCTAATTGATCGGATTCTGTAAAACTGATACTCGCGTCCATACGCTTCCTAATCAGTTCCTTTACATATGTTCTGTTGTAAATCATTTCACCTTGTATTAAACAAATAAGCCCATAAGATCTTTCAACTTTTTTCGGATCACCTTCAGTGCCCTAGACAATTTATTTTTCACCGTCTGTTCTGCCATTCCATAGGTTGCCATTAATTCCTTGTTACTCCTACCCTCAAACTTCGATTTAATGACGAGCTCCCGATCCTGGGGAGGTAATTCCTCACAAGCCTCCAAGATCAGCATCTCAAGTTCGTTATAGGCAAATATATCGTCTGCGCATTGACCACTAGCCATGTCCAGGCCATTATCGAGAGAAATCTTATTATATTTTGCCTCATCTCTAATGTAATAAAGAGCTTTATTTTTCGCTACGCGCTGCATCCAATATACGGGTGCTTCTAGCTTCGCGACCAATTGCCTTTTTTCCCAGATTACGATTAATGTCTCATTTAATACATCTTTGACCAGATCGTCATTATCATAAATAAACCGACGGATATACTTTTCCAGACTCCCGCCATAATGCGCAAAAATCTGCTCAAGCGCTGCATTAGGCTGTGAGTCTAATAATTGAAAAAAGTAACGATCGTACGTATTTGTTTCTTTTGCCATTCGTCTACCCTCTCTAATATCATTTTGATAAAATTATAAACTTAAAAATCAGATACTTATAAAAATTACAGCGTATTAGCAGGTACGAACTAGCCTTTATTGCTAGTAGTATATAGAAGAATTAGAAGATTAGATTTTAAATCATTAATAAAACAAAGATAATAAAAGCCATATAACAAACCAAGAAAAATAATTTACAATATACTGATTTACAAATAGTTGAATTCAAAATTCAACCCGATACTCTTATGCTTCTTTTATAGATTAGAAAAGACAGTAACAACAAAAAAAATGAACGCAAGAACAGCACATATCGCAATGGAAAGTATCCGAATCGCATTTATGGTCTTTTGGATCTATGTAGCTATAGACAAGCTCATGGAACCCAGCGCATTCCAAGCTGCTCTTCTCCGGCAACCGTTACCAAGCAGCTGGGCAAAACCTCTTTCTTTGACACTTCCTGCTATTGAGCTCGCTACCGGAATCCTTTTAGCCGGTCGGTATAAAAAAATAGGATTACTGCTATCTATAGCTTTATTATCCTCTTTCAGTGTCTATATTGCATTGGGACTACTCAATCTATATCCGCAGAAACCGTGTGGCTGCGCATCCGTATTTGAAAGTTTGTCGTGGGAATGGCACTTGGTGGTAAATATGGTCCTTTTTACGTTATCCATATTGGGATGGTACTTGACTGGCCCAACCAGCCCCATGGAAAGGTACAAGAAAAGGAACCTATCAATTGGCTTTACCTTTATACCGCCCATTCATTTAGGTATTGTCACACTCTGTCTTTATCACACTTCTCAAATACGCTTTCCGCGAAAATTTGCACTATTCCCGGCTTGGCCGGTATAGAAATAAATTATGACACGTGATGGACAGCCCGTAAAAATCGATCCCGAGGTATAAAACAGACTGAAGCGCCTCGTTAAAGCAAAGATTCAGTCATTAATAAAAAAATTGAGTTTTTTGTGGAGGTAAACTTTTTTTGCTCTTATAAAAAAGGCCTCGGTATGAAAGCAATATCTTTCATCAAAAAGCATGCAACGGTGATGTTAGCCGGAGCTGCAATAATTGGATTCTCCAGCTTCAAGATTGCTGAGAACTATAATAAAGCTGGTTTAATGTGGTACCCTGTAGATTCGTCTGGAAATATCTCCAGTACGGGGAGTACTTCGCCCACGAGCGACTGTAGCGAGGAAGAACTTCCAATTGTCTGTGAAATACAATTGGAATCCAACTCAAATGGCACACCTCCAGCTACGCATATCAATGATACAGAACTGAAAGGAGGTTCTGTCCCATTTAATGATGCAAAATTCCGTAACGAAGATTAATCAATAACGGATAATCAGCTATCTCCCGCCTCGTAATATGTGGGAGATAGCTGATTAGAAATAATTAATTCTGTTCGTACTTACCCAGGTCAACTACAGCTTTTGGAATCGGCATTGCATATCGTTCACTATTCGGTTCCAAGATATAAGTACTGCCTTCAACACTCCTTGTAATTGTTCGCGCAGTTTCTTTATCCAAATTAAGCCGTTTCAGATCCGACCATGCAATACAGCGCAAAAGCAATTCCTTTCTTCTCTCCAAGAGTATCCGCTTCAATAGCTCGGCGTTTGGCAAATCCTTTATAGGTTGAAAGTCCGAGTAACGATTTATCAATAAATGATTGAGGTCCGCCAGACTCTTGTCTGCATCACCCGTTCGCAAATATGATTCGGACCGAATGAGATAAAGTTCATCTTTTGCAAGTCCTGCAAAGTAAACACCAGATCCTATATAAGAACCCTTAAAATTGTAAATACCGTTTTTCAGGTTAAAAAAACCTTTCTTGCGAAGGTCATTGTCTTCATAAGTTTTCAACAGTTCTGCGTTTACATCAATACGAGTATCCGAGATAATCTGCGCATAACTCATGGAAGCATAAAAAATCACTTCGGTATTATTTTCTTTAAATGGGTAGGCCAAGGAAAGATTCAATTTGTTGTAATCCAAAAGTGTTCCGTCAATCTTTATGGCCTCGTCACTATGAACTAAAGCTTCCTTATAGTCTTGCATAATTAGATTAACTCTTGCTAGCATCATAAGTGCCGACTTCTTATTGGGCTGATAAATGTTTTCAGAGTTTTTATCTAATAAGGATACCGCTTCTTCCAAATCCGTCTTAACCAGCATATAAGTTTGTTCTAGCGTTGAACGGTCTAATTTTACATCGAGATCAGTTCCCTCTCTCAATGGCAGACCCCGCTTACTTTTATTCTGTTCGCTGTAAGACATGCAATATACTTGTGCCAATTGAAAGTAAGCCCATGACCGGAAGAATAGTGCCCTGCCGCGAATATTATTAAATTTATTGGTATCGGTGGTTTTATCATTTTTTGACAGGATGTCCAGCGCCAAATTAGCGTAATAGATTTGCTGATAAAAGTTACCCCAGTTTTCCAGCCCAACGTTATCAATAAAAACTTCATCTCGCCAGAGGTAGGCGTTCGCCTGCCATGGAACCAGACTCGACCAATAACTAGGTGGAACCACAAAATCTCCTGCGGCAATATCGCCCAGCGGCGAGGCTCTGCTGGCATTCATGATAGACGTTCTATTAAGAATAGCTTCTGCATCTACAAGGGTGCTCGGTATGACCAATCCTTTGGATGACCGGATCTCCAGCCATTCTTTTTTACATCCCTGCATAAGGATGGAAAAGAAGACGAAGAGTAATGTTAGTGTATTTCTAGCTTTCATGATCTCTGTTCATTTAAGGTTAATAGCTCATTTTAATACCAAGAGAAAAAATACGTGGTGAAAGGTAATAAGAGGCAGACGGATAATCGGGGTCCAAACCCAGCTTATTTTTGCGCCACAAGATTCCGACATTGTTTAAATACCCATAAATTGATAGATCCTTTATCTTGAAGCGATTATGTAGCAATTTAGACAGCGAATAATCTAGTCTGATATCGCGCAGGCGTATATGATCTCCTTTTTCTGCCAATATCTCAGACTGCGTATACACGATATCTCTGTTCGCAATATTTGCAAAAGGATTTGACGGTACATTTGTCACAGCTTCATCACCCGCTTGCTTCCAACGATTGAGATAATCTTCGTGCATGCCTTTGCCATTTGTCATCAGCAAGCTGTATTCCACTGAATTTCGTCTGAAATAGTATCCTAATTTAAAAGCGATATTGAAACTCAGGGTTAGGTCTTTCCATCTAAAATTATTTCTCCAAGCCCCAGTCCAGATGGGCACACTGCTGCCATGGTTAACAAGGTCATTCATTGATAAACTATTTATATATTTGGTATACTCGGTATTCCTTACGCCATCATTGATCACCAAGGGATTGCCGGTAGTATGATCAAGACCGAACCAAGGCAAGCTATACAGCGCATCCAGTGACTTATCTTTTATTGGACGCTTATCCATACCCGTTGTATAGCCCATTACAGTAATAGTGTTGTCACCATAATAATCGGTCACCCGGTTGCTAGTTTTCGATAACCAAAATTCATTGGACCATTTAATTCTGCTGCCTATTTCTCCATAGCCCAAAGTCAGATCCATTCCAGCAGTTTCCATTTTCGCATAATTACGTTTTAACTTAGCCTGAGAACCTCCATAATACACTGTGGGATCGATAAGATCAATACCGATAAGATCATCCGATTTCTTTCGATAGTAATCCACTGATCCTCTAAATTTTCCTTTGATCCTGAAATCCATTCCCACATTTAACGTCGCCACTTTTTCCCAGCGCAGATTTTGATTACCTGGCGATGTGACCAAGGCCTGCTGTAAATTGGTCGATGAGTTGACACTATATGACACTGTAGGATAGGCAGTCATACTTCGGTCAATATTACCGTTCTTGCCATAGGAAACACGCCATTTCAGTTGCTGAACAACATCGTTTTTAAAGAAATTTTCGTCGCCCATATTCCATGCTAAACCAACAGACCAGAGCGGAATACCCTTTTGGTTGGTATTGACGCCAAACAGATTGGAAGCATCCCAGCGCACACTCCCCGACAACAGGTATTTAGATTTCCAATCATAGCCCAAATTGGCATAATAAGACAGGTATCGATCAATATTTTCTTTAAGCGTACTCATCGGAAAAGGAATTCTTCCGGAAGACTGCGGGCGAAGTGGATAAACCTTAGTATAATCAAGTATCATCTGTGATGTTAACAATTCATCATTATAGCCATACAGTGTGTAATCATCCAGCTTAGTGACCACTTCACGCTGCTCCATGCCTGAAAGAAATACAACACGATGAGATCCAAACTGACGATCGACATCAAGCTGCAGTCTGCCAGACTTAGAGGTCAGTTGCTGCCGGCTCTGACTGAGTATATCTCCATAAGGAAACACCCGGCTCCCATCGGCCTGTGTATAGCGATTAACCAAATTCCGTACATAATAAGCATCCTTTTTCTCCAGATTGCGATAATTGGTCGATGCCATCAATGACTGCAGATTGAGAGACAAGCGTATTCCTTTGACAATTCCATAATTGATCGCTAAAGACCACCTATTCTCATTCATGCCGGAGCGCTTACTTTGAAGATTGAGCTCATCCAATGGTCTATAGTTCCAGTCTAGCAATCCTGAAGTTGGAGCTTCCGCTACATATTCTAAGTTATAATCCCTTAGAACAGGTGCATTTCCGTCCTCCTGCTTCAACGACATATAAGGATAGAGGTAATCAAAATTTCTAAAATCCACCGTGTTAGCCACATTGTTATTTGCAATAAAGCCGTATCCAAAATCAAACTTCAGCTGACTTATCGGATAATAACTGACTGAAGATGAAAAGGTGGTTCTTTTTTGACTATTGCCAATATCATGGAGACGCTGTCCATCCCATCCGCCAGAGAAAAAATAACTGAGATCCGAAGAACCGCCCCGCATATTTACATTGTATTGCTGCAAAAAGGAAGACCTATAAAGGTACCGCTTCGCCTCATCGCGCAGATCTATCTGTGCGGCACTACGTAATCGCTGGTCCAGATCGGTATCGCTAATCTTATTATTCCTATGCTGATATAGCCATGTAACCACCGGCGACAATGGAGATTTGCTCGCATCGCTATACCGTGCATCATATATTCCCTTTTCAAAAAAAACTTTCTCCAAATCAATATAGTCCTTGGCATTAATAAAATCCTTACCATACGTCAAATCCGGTCTAGGAGAAAAAGAATTAACTGCATTTAGGCTGACTGTCAATGGCTGATCTCCCTTTCCTTTTTTTGAAGTGAGCACAATAACACCATTTGAAGCCCTTGCACCCCATATAGACGTCGCAGCCGCATCTTTAAGCATCGTTATTGATTCAATATCGTTAGGGTTGAGCCCATTGATATCACCGTCATACGGAAAATTATCCAATATGATCAAAGGAGAACCATCGGCATAGATTGTATTGGTACCACGAAGGCGCATAGCAGTCCGGTTATTATCGCTGTTCATCTGACCTATTTTTCTTTTGTCGAACTGAAGTGAAGGAGCAAT
The DNA here is from genome assembly GCF_002494055.1 of Sphingobacterium sp. UBA7038. NCBI lineage: Bacteria > Pseudomonadati > Bacteroidota > Sphingobacteriia > Sphingobacteriales > Sphingobacteriaceae > Sphingobacterium > Sphingobacterium sp. UBA7038. The sequence continues at coordinate 217,974 of NZ_DLAV01000006.1, read as the reverse complement.
ATCTTCCAATCGATCCAGTATCGCCGAAGAAGTATTCCGCTGCAATGTCTTGCTATCGATAAAATCAAAGCTACCTGTAGCACGTTCCTTTGGTAATGAATAATAACCGGTACTGATCTGCACCTCCTCTATCATCACAGATTCGGGCATCAGACTGACCAACACATTTTTCTGTTCACGCTTAATAGCAAGCTTTTTTGCTTTATACCCGACTGATGAAATCCAGACCGTATCGTATGTCTTTAAAGAAAAAACAAAAGCACCTTCGCTGTCCGTTGTTGCCAGTATCAACGAATGATTGGCCTTGATGGTAGCCCCTGCAATACCTTTCTGCGTCTTTTCATCGACAACTCTCCCTTTAATAGATGACTGTCCCTTTGCAGTAAGCAATGTAGTTAGAACGAGGAAAGCAAGTATACAATAACGATTAATCATGATCGCCCCTCCTTTCTATCACCAGCATAGGCAAGGCTATTGTATCTCTCTTTATCCCTAGGCCGTAACGTTGCAAAGCAGCATCAACTGCACAGAGGTTTTTCGTATCAGCGTAAAGATCCATGCTGACATTCCCCGCATAACCAGTAACATCAGTAACAGGCAATTTATCTTTATAATTATTATCGGCTAGATAGGAAACCAAAGATTGCAGAGGTCTATTGACCAAACTAAAATAGCCCTTGTCAGCTTTTATTTTTCCTGTAGCACCACTCTTACTGTAGCATTTTTTGAAGACAGCTGCATCCCGAATATAGAGACACCAAGCTTCTACCCTGCTTGTCGCAACGTAGGATCGGGCATTAAATTTTAGTTCAAGCAATTTAGCTAGATCCAATTTTAATAGATCTGTCTTCTGTTGTTCGTCCAGCATCTCGTTACTTTTAAGATAATAGCAATATAAATTGGAACTTTTCCAAGCTCTTAATGCATTTTCCTTTTCATACTCCTTTGTATTGATAAGCTCTGCCGGCAATTCCATCCAATACCGCGTTGAATCTGCTACGTTCCATATGACCCGATTACGCATCCCTACGAAAGGAATTTCTTTACGATTCGCATGAAGCAAAAGACCTAAAACAGAATGATTGTATAAAGTCAGCGAATATTTTGTGTCGAATTTTGCAAAAACACTGTATGGCAAAGACTTAGCAAACTCACTACTTAATATCACCTGTCCAATTCTATTTGAGTCTATATCCGGCTTAGATAGATTACGTAGTTCCTCGCGATTTATTTCCGCACTCTTTGGCAGCAAGTGAACAGGTTTGTTGTGCACCAGTTTATTTATATTGGCAACGGAAGTGAGGTTTCCATCTGTAATATAGGCTACCCGACCATCTTTGATCCAGATCTGATGAGGGACGCTTACATGGGGAAAATATTTTCTCAGGAGAGAATCTGCGTAGATGGAAGAAAAACCAATATTATTCTGTTGTAGTATCCGGCCTGCTGCATGTGCATCGTTTATGGTAACGGGTATTACTACCGCATTAGTATCTATCAGTGTTTGACTGGCCGATAACTCTTTCAGTTTACGAATGCATGGTGCACACCATACTGTCCAGAAATCCAGAATAAGAAGTTTCTTGCCGCGATACTTCTGCAATGTTATTGTTTTTTCAACTTTAGTGTGATCGATAGTCTTCAATGGCATATTCCATAATTGATTTTCAATAATGCTCCCTACTTCCAGCGATTTGATTGAAAGCCCATCGGCCCCGCTGTCCTTGCGGGGCGTCTGAGCTGATAAACTAAACATAGAAACAAAACATAAAAACAAGCATGTCAAAATCATGCGATAGGCACGCTTATAATCCGCAACGAATAAAAGGCATTTTAAAGCCCGCTGAACAACTGGATCTAGTAATCCAAGCAAATTGTTAGCTCGAAACACCAAAGCCTTACAGATCGACTTAAAGAACCTTAAAACAGATCGTTCAGATTCTACTCCATAAGTCAATCTAGACTCTCCCACCTGCTGAAAAGCTTGCTTTTGTTGGGTGGGACTTGTGCAATGCTTTAGTCGTTCTTGTGTATAACAAGGGCTTAGGAAGGGTGAACCTAGGGTCGCGCTATAGTCAAGCTTGTGTGTTTCTTGTGTCGACCTATAGTGGAGCATCTTTTGAGCAATTCCTGCCGAATTTTTACATTTCATCGGATTTTCATCGGGTCGGCATCGGGTTTTGATCGGTATGGCCCGATGAAATCCCGATGAAAACTCGATGCCAATAGCATGAAAGGCAGAAGCTGGGGCGAAGTTGGGCAGACAAAAGTCCGAAGAAGTCTCCATCTGTGTTAGGTATTGAAAGTCGCTCGTGTAGCGCTTTTCTAGCAGGATCGAAGTCCCTTTAAAGTACGTTTTTCCTTGTCTAATTTTCTTGCGCAACAGATGTGTAAATAGTACTATATCTGTGCTTAAGTAGTGCTTAACAGGTACTTGAAATATATTGGTTATATAGGCCTTTAAAAAGGCTAGTAATTTTAGGGTATTCATAATTTTGTCTGTTAGTGGTTATCCCGATAACCGACCGAAAAACTCAGCGAGCTTTCTGCTCAACTCTAGCTCTTTTCCGATGCGTTCTTTTGCTTCTGCAGACAGCTGTACTGTACTTAGCTCTATATGGCGATGATTGGCGATACAATAAGCAATCAATACGCGATACAAGGCAGTTGCAAATTCTTGTATTTCCTCATCTTTCAGAAGCCTATTTTTCTTCACGTCACCATCAACATAAGCAATCAATAGTTCCGAAGTATTAGCAGATACAGTCTCCAGCGAATAGTGATTCCAGAATGTCTCAATCTCTTTTATAGGATCATAATCGACACTGTGCACATCATAGATCATACGATCAAAAGCAAATTGTAGCGCTAAAATCCTGTTCATTTTTCAGTCTGTAAATCCGTAACCGAGAGTACATAGCATCCCCCTCCGATCGAAATCAGCTTTTTATTGGGAGCCTGATGTTACTCAGTTCACATTAGTAATAATTAATTCATTCTGGGAGCCAGAGCGCGTTTGAATGAGGGGTCACAAGGTGTATAATATTGGCGTTACGCGGTCCATGGCAAGAGAAGCCAAAACCTATTTGGCCAAACCAGCCGAGCTACTCGGGGGCTGTGATGATGTTTTTAAATTGTTGCTTTTTGTTCATAACTCGCTTATTTATAAAAACGAGTCTATCAGCAGGTAGAGAAACCAACAATGGCGTGACATCCAACCTACTGCTTATGGGGCCGTGAGAAGCCTTTGGAACGGTAAGCGGACGCCACGCCATTGCAGACGGGCGTTTGATTCCACTTATCGCCTTGTTCCAAATTGAAATTTCTCACGTTCCATAAACAAGACTCATAAGTGCATCCACCTGTATGAGATGGAGCAAATCTATTGTTTTAATTAACAAAAGACAAATTATTTACGCAAAAAACAGCTTTAGACTAATCATAAATCTGTTGTTATCTACAATAATTTGTATCTTTATATGCAAAGGTAAAAAACCAATTATTTCAAAAAAAATGGTAAAAAACCGGTAAAATACCAAACTTATAAAATTCTATAAAATGGGCGTTGCATTTCAAGAAGAGAAAATACACGAAGGAAAAAATCTAAAAAGAATTCGTGAAATCATGGGTGTGAAACAGGAGGCTTTAGGGCAAAAATGCGAAAGTAAATTTGATCAAAGACGAATTTCTGAGTTTGAAAATTCATGGACTATTTCTGAGCCAAATTTAAAGGAATTAGCGGATGCGTTGGGTGTAACCGTTGAATTTATTCGCGCCTTCAATGAAGAGAAAGCCATATTTAATATCCAAAACAACAACACATTTACCGTTTCGGAGAATTCGTTTGGGCTTAGCAATCAACCAAATGTTACCTATAACAGCCTTGGAAAAGTAGAGATGCTTCTAGAAAAACTCGTTCAAGATCATACTGTTAAGACTAAAGCAATTTTGGATTTGACTAAAGTGGTTTCTGATTTGGCGGAAGAGGTGAAGAGGTTGAAGACCCAATAGATTACACTTTACAAAGTACCAGTACCTTATATTGTTCATCTTTTGTAAAATTCATCAAAAGAAATAAACCTATAAGTTTATTTAATGAAAATTGTTGATATATTTGCCAGTAGACTATTTGCTATTCATTACGCTGATCAAAAAGATAATGAATACGATAGATTGATGGATTTGTGGAATGATATTGATTATATAGTACAGTTTTTAAAAGAAAACACACAAGACATTCCTCCGAAATTGGATGTATACCAACTAGCGGAAGATATACTGGATAACCGTGAAGATATTGAAGACAATATACTATACAATCTAGAGCGATTAGACGGGTTTTTCAAACCATTGGATAATAATCAAATTGGTGAATTTGATTTATTAAGAAGTAAGGGAAGAAAAAATGTATTGAGATTGTATGCGCTTAGACTATCAGAAAATGTCTATGTAATTACTGGAGGAGCCATTAAATTACCGCTTCAACACTTGATGCAACATAGAGAACATACACGTATTGAATTGATTAAAATCAACAAATTCAAAGACTATCTGTCTGAACAAGGAATTTTTGATGAAGATGCTTTTTATGAATTTATTAATGAATAATTAACCGTAATGATGAGTGAAGTAAATTTTGACAAGTTTTTAACTATAGTCTCTGATGAAAAAGTTGACAGTATTGAACGTGCAAAAGCGAGGCAAAAGAGAAGAAAACACTTGCGTGCTTCTCAACGTATAGCACTGCATATTCTGCGACAATTGGATCAATTAGGCTGGTCTCAAAAGAAATTAGCTCAGCAGATGGGCGTTAGTCCGCAATTAGTCAATAAATGGGTGAAAGGAAATGAAAACTTTACCTTGGAGACACTGTATAGTCTGAGCGAGTGTTTGAATATTGAATTGATCGAGATTAAATCTTTAAGAGAAAACAAAGAAATAGCTGATATTCTCTCTATCCCTTCAAGCCATTATGAACGGACTGCAAAGATTATAAAACTTCCGGTGCGGACTTCAATTACGCAGAAATCACCATATACCAATCAATCTATTGCACGATAAAATGAAAAAGAAAGATGAGTCATTTTCTTTTAAGCTAGTTCGTATTGAGGAGAAACAGTTCTCTGTCTTTGAAGATGGAATTAATTCAGAGCAAATTAACCAAAAGGTCGGTGTCGGATTCAATGTTGATATAGAGAACAATATCATTGCTTCGGCTATACACTACTTATTAGAGGCTGTTGATAAACCATTTATCAATATAGAAGTGGTGTGTTACTTTGAGCTAACAGCAAAAGATTTCAAAAAACTATTAAAATCAGATAAACGTGTTGAGATCCCTAGCGGCTTTGCAAAGCATCTTGCGAATATTAGCGCAGGAACAACCCGTGGCATTCTATTCGCAAATACTAAAGACACACCTTTTAACAGCTACTATATGAGCCTCATCAACCTCACAGAATTTATTGAAGACAATATTGAGATAGAGATTGAATGATAAGTAAAAATCTAACCGCCCGAAGTAGCACATGTTAAAAGAATCTATAAGGGATAATTATGGCCTTAAGATAGCTTCCCGGCTTCCAAGGCCCGATACCCTGAATCGCTGATGTGATTTGGCTTCTGATCTTAATAGGAATATCCTGATCATATTAAAACTTACTGAGTCTACCATCCTTATTTACCATAAATCGTAAATTAATTATGGAAGACTTTAATTGAGCAATTAAATTGTCCGGCATATCGATCTTCCGATAAACTGCTTCATTTTAAGAGAAAAGTCGGCGCCGATTCCTTTTTCTCAGCATCGTAGGAAATCAATTCGCCATTGGCACGAAACCTTTTTCCACTTTGGAGAATACCAGCTAAATATTGCTCCTCATAACGGCTCTCCTTATTCCAGCCCTCCCATTTCCCTTCTCTTTCATTATCTTTTAGCTCACCTTCAATATATTCACCATTTTCATAATCGAAGCTAATAAATCCATTCCCCCGCTTCAAAAGATAATTTCCCAAAGAATCCAAATATAATAGTTAATATGGTTTGGTTATAGGCTACCAGTGAATGGATTTTGTCCTGATTCAACTTGTGTAACTAACATTTCAGTCTGTCCGTGGGATAGTAATAATAAGATGAATCAATAGCTGAACCATCGATATCGAATTTTTCCAAGCTTTTTAACTGTCCATCAGGATAGTATACTGTTGACTCGCCGACATACTTCCACCCGAAAATCCCAACTGTGCTATCACGGCTATAAGCTAAGGATTTTATTGCAGTAGCAATATAATAGCTAACTATATTAAAAAATCCATTCGATTCATCTCCTTCAGGAACAATACATTGATAAGAGTAAGATGCTAGTTTTGTTCGTACCGGATTTCCTGATTTATCAAAGTAATTAACTACCTTATCGCTAACAAACACTTTCCCCTTGCTTTAGAAGAAAAAGCTTACGTATTAGCTCCTATAAAAACAAGCGCAATTAAAACTAAAATCGATCTTTTCATAAAATATACCAGCGTTAAATAAGGACGAAAACACAGCTTTTCCCTCAGTATATTTCCTATAACAAAAGTGGCAATTTCTAAAGAAATTGCCACTTTTGTTATAGGAAACATCTAATTAGATCACTATCAACACTTTAATAAAATGGCAAAATTTCCTTAAAACATTAGATTATTCATAAGATGGGACAACTTCACCATTATATTCGGGTGTATTTATATCAAATATAGCTATGCCATAAGGTGCATTTTTATCAATAAGAAATTTTCCTGGCACTAAAATAATACCATCCGTTCCACCACCAACTTTCGAGACATAATCAGATACAGCGGGAATAGTGGTTTTAAACTTCTCTAGGTAATCCTTAGTATTCATCTTGTAGACTAACCCCCCTAAGGCGGTCCCCAAAACCGCAATAAATTTATGTCCATCCATTCTAAAATCAATTAGATTGGAATCACCTATTGGAGTATCAAATGTAGGCGTAAATCTTTCATACCACTGATAATCATTTAGATTACTTGGATACGTAAACCAATTTCCAAACCTTAGCCCGCCTGCATATCCGGCATAAAACTGTCCATTACTAAGCTTAACAACATGTACACTTCTCGTGCTACCAGGAGTAGACTCACTTCCTCCATCTGGCAAAAGCGCTTTTTTTGACTTAATCAACTCAGAATTAACCACATCTACACCTTCTTTCTTACAAGAAATAAATAATCCAATACAAATTAATACTGGGAAAATACTGTACTTTAATCTCTTCATAATTACTTACGTTTAATAGTTAATTAAATATATAAAATAAATTAAAGAATAAAAAATATAAAAACAAAAACGCTCCCTCAATTTATCGTTTAACCATAAATTTAGATATCTAAAAAATATATGAAAGAAAATACAACGAATTCAGCTCCTTTAATTTAACTTTAAAAAAGCGGCAATTTCTTTCGAAATTGCCGCTTCCATAAGCATATAATCTAAGAGACTACTTAACGTCCCACCATACCGGTGTATAGATTACAACGTTACCTGGATAATTGCTATTTGTTGTTGCTTCACTAAGTGCGTAAGGCATGCGCAAAGGCATTCTGTCTTCACCTAAAGTTGAAGCTGCAGATTTAACAAAGAAGGTTGGATACCCCGTTCTTCTCCATTCAGTCCAAGCTTCGAAGCCTTGGAAACCACACATTGCATAATACTTTTGTGTGATAATAGCTTTTACCTTAGCCTCCACATCGCCAGTGAATTTAGCATCTGGCGCATCAGCAATATACTTAGCCGCATCAGCTGCATTACCTGTTGCTTTAAAGCTCTCTGTAATACCAGCACTATATAAGCTCTGTGCATCTCCCGTTCCCCAACCTCTTACAACTGCCTCAGCCTGTAAGAACAAACTTTCGCTTGCAGAAAACAGTTTTACCGGTGCAACGGCAGATGTTTGACTCATGGCATTACCTCCAACCATTGGCGAAGGAGTAGATACTAATTTTTTTGAATTACTTGAATACGTCCCTTGAGCAATGTAAGCAATTGTATCCTGTATCTTTGGTTCGTTCGTTTCTGGATCTGTGTATTCAACTTTGTCATAGAAAGCAAATCTGCGAGGATCATTATTTTTGACAAAAGCTTGCACAACGGTTCCACTAGCTACAACATTTTGAGTTTTTCCTAAACCAACCATTTCATTGTAGAAAGGATTTTCATTACCCCCTGTTGTTGTATAAGTGATTGTCGCATCTTGATTCAAGAAAACAGCATTGCTCGCATAAAGTGCTTTAATACCTGCAGCAGCTTTGGTTGCGTTCACATTAGAAAGGCGTAAATAAGCTCTTAATTTTAAGGTATTAGCAAAAGCCTTCCATTTTTCAAGATCGCCATTGAAAATCATATCTTGACTTGCTACTGGAATGGCTTGTTTCACAGCTAGTAAAGATAGTCCTTTATCAATATAATTGAAAATTGAATCGTATACAACTTCCTGAGCTTCATATTTTGGACTCAAATTTCCATCAGCCTTTGATGCTTCAGAAAGCGGGATATCGCCGAAAGCATCGGTTGCAACCTGATATGCATAAGCTTTCAAAATATGAGCGATACCTTTATAATTTTCGTTATCCGCCACTTTTGAATTGATAATCAATTCAGCGTTGTTTAAAGTTCCCCTGTAGATATTACCCCAAACTCTATCCATAGAAGTATTGGTGATTCTATACTGATCGATAACTCTATATTGAGAAGACGTTGGGTTTTGCGTCCAATACTGTCCCCAAATGTTACCAAATACCTGAAAAGAATTTCCAACCACCTGACTGATTGAGGCTTCTACTGTCGGCAATAATAAACTAGGTGTTGCTGACTCCGGGTTATTTGGATTCTCATTGATATCCAAGAATTTATTACATCCAGTCAGACCCATTGTACTAACTAAAGCCACAACGAGGAATTTCTTGGCATTATTAAATTTTATAGTTTTCATACTTTATTCGCTTTTAAAATGAAACTTTAACATTGATACCATAGTTACGCAATGAAGGTTGTGCCGTAAAGTCAAAACCTTGTGCATTACCAGCACCTGATGAGTTCACCTCTGGGTCAGCATATTTATTTTCGCTTGGCGTCCAGATAAACAGGTTATTTCCAAATAAACCAATAGAAGCTGCTCCAAAAGGCGTATTTTTCAATTGATTTTTCGTGAATTTATAGCTCAGTGTCAAGTTACGAAGCTTAATGTAAGTTGCGTCCACTACATTCATTCCAGACTCCAGTGAACCATAGTAATTTTGCTTATCGTAGGTTACCGATGTATTTTCAATAGAGTTTCCGTTATCGTCCAAGTAGACAGAATTTGGGAAGATCTGTGCAATGCGCTCACCACCGGTTTCAGCAGATGTTCCAACAAAAGCCATGATATCTTTTGTTCTTGAATAGAATACACCACCTTGTTTTGTATCGAACAAAGCACTCATTGACCAATTTTTGTAAGTCAAATTGGTACCCAATGATGCTTGGAAATCTGGATTATAGGTACCCAAGTATTGTGGTTTTTCAGTAGCTAACGGCATACCTGATTCCTGATCTACAATCGTACGACCTTGAGCGTCTGTAGCATTTGTAACACCATAAAACTCACCATATGGACGACCTACCGCTGCCACGATATTCATTCCTGAGAAACCACCGACAGAAACTTGCTCTACACCCGGCATCAATTCAATAACTTTACTGTTATTTTTTGTGAATGTACCGAACAATTCCCATGTCAAATTCTCTGTTTTCACTGGCGTTCCTCTTAATGTCAATTCAACACCATTATTTTGGACTTTACCAGCATTTACCAGGGCAAATCCATAACCTGTTGAAACTGGAATTGGAATACTTAGGATCTGATTTTTCGAATTATTTTTGTAATAAGTAAAGTCTGCATAGAGACGGTTATTTAAGAAACCTAATTCAGCACCCAATTCAAATGATGTTGTTATTTCAGGTTTCAAACCCGCATTTCCGATCGTATTACTTGACATCAATGCGGATACGTTTCCAAATGGAAAAGTTGTTGAACCAAAACCGCCAGCAATCGTACTTCTAGAGAACGTTGTAATCAATTGATATGGATCTGTATCAGAACCTACTTGCGCCCAGTTCGCACGTAATTTTGCATAATTGAACTTGCTCTTCAACTCTGGCTTGAACAATTCAGAAAGGACAAACGATCCACTTACACTTGGATAAAAGAAAGAGTTATTTTGCTTTGGCAAAGTGGATGACCAATCGTTACGTGCTGTAGCTTGCAAGTAGGCGATATTTTTATAGGAAACGTTCAAATCTCCATAAACACCTACTAAACGACGGTTGCTCCAAGTATCTTCGATTAGATCCAATGGACCATTCGAGTTAGCTAAATTATACCAACCTGGTACTACAAGCCCTCCACTTGAATTGGTAGCAGTGCTATTATTCGAAGTTTTGCGTTGACGAATATTATTACCAATCATAAAGGATGCGTCCCAGTCCTCATTAAATTTATGATTAGCGGTTGCCATGAAATCATGGACAATTTCATTCACATTAAATTGATCGATTCTATAACTCCCAGGATCCGTCTGAACGTTTCCTTTTACATAATTACCTGTAGAGTTATCAGCAGGCAGGTAACTATATTTTGGAGACTGCGCTCTTCTACGATCGGTATAATTGTCTAAACCTACACGTTCTTGAAATGTTAACCATTCGGTCGGCTTATAATTCACATTGAAGTTCCCCATAATGCGGTTCACATCATTGTAATTATTATAATTCGCTAATACCCAATACGGGTTCATCGTATAAGCACCGTAATAACCGTATACATCATCATGCAAAATACCGTTTGCATCCGTATATCCATACGCATTATACGGATTTGAAAGATCTTTCAATCCTTTAACATCAATATCGCGCGGGGTCTGCAATAGGTTGTTATAAACAGAACCGCCACCTTGACCACCACCGACATTGTTACTGTTAATACGGCTATAATTTACAGAAACACCGGCACTGAATTTATCAGAGAATTCCGTGGTTCCATTAAATCTGACACCATATTTATTGTAGTTATCTTTCTTCCCAGGATAAACACCATTTGAATTCAAGGCATTTAATCCCAGATAGAATGTAGACTTTTCTGAACCGCCTGAAAAACTAAGGTTATTGTCAGAAGCAATACCCAGATCAAAGAAATCGCGTACATTATCTTTTACTGCAGAATAAGCTTTCTTCTGGCGAACGCCATCTATCGCCTGTCCCCATTCTTGAACATTGCCTGTAAAAGGAGCTCCCCACGACCCATTTTCCCTCGGATCATTCACATAATCAACAAAGGCTCCTGTCTTTTCATCAAATGCAGCATAGCCTTGTCCGTATTCATTTTGAAATTCAGGTAACTTCAAAATAGAAGACAATGTATTGGTGGAGCTAAATGTAATGGCACTTTTCGCACCTTTTTTTCCACTTTTCGTTGTAATGATCAACGCACCATTCGAAGCTCTTGAACCATACAATGCCGCCGCCGCAGGGCCTTTTAATACGGTCACGGATTCGATATCATCCGGATTGATATCATTACCACGGTTACCAAAATCCACACTTGAAAGATCACTTGATCCACCAACTTTACTTGTATTATCAATCGGCGTACCATCAACAACAATCAGTGCTTGGTTATTTCCAGCAATAGAAGAACCACCACGTAAGACAACACGAGATGAACTACCCGGAGAATTTGATGTAGAAGTAATATTTACCCCTGCTACTTTACCAGCTAAAGAATTAATTGCACTTGAATTACGACCTTCTGTCAATTCGTCGCTCTTAATTGTTGGCGCAGAATAACCTAACGAACGTTTCTCCCTCTTAATTGCATTTGCTGTAACAACAACTTCTTCCAAAGCATTGTCATGATTTACTAAAGAGACATTGAATACAGTACTGTTGTTATTAACAATAATAGTTTTATCATCAAAACCAACGGAACGGAATACGACAACCTTACCTGCCGGTACATTCAATGAATAATTACCATCAGTATCAGTCTGCGTTGCCTGATTAGTTCCTTGTACAACTACTGTCACCCCTGGTATTGCTTTACCGTCAGCAGATGTAACACGACCACTAATCTTCTTTTCTTGAGCGAATGCAACCGAAGTCAAGATCATACCGCCAACAAGAAAACTTAGTAATGTTTGTTTCATGTTTTAGTTAGTTAATTTTATTATTTTTTCTAATCCTATATATTGATATAAATTATATCCGTTATCATAACCGTCTAAACATAAATTGCCTAGACAATAAACTGCAAACAACATAACATGCTATTGCAGTTTATTCAGTAACAGTTGAAAATATTTTTGGAAAAGCGGGCCCCAGGTAGATGCAGGGTCAGTCCTTAGATAAATATCCAGCTGTAAAATTTGCTCTTTTCAGCATTTACAGTAAATAATAGTTAGTGCGATTTTTATTAGCGGTGTCAAATATAGAAAGCCAAAGTTGCTTTTACAAGTTTTTTAACATAATCTCCAGAAAACAGGAAATACCGCAATAATAAGTTCACAATTTTACAAATTGTTACAAAAGAATCATTTTAGAATAAAAACTCTTCAAACAATTTTCAAACAGAATTTTATACGGAATGAACCATAATTAACAAAACATTAACAATGTTATAAGAAAACGTTAACATGTTATTCTATTATTTTTCTGTATTAAAACACAAGTAATTTATAATGATTCTAAACACTTTAAAATCGAATTATAACAAAAAAAAGACGCTCTACCTTCTCAGGCTGAGCGTCTTTCACTGTGATGTTAAATAAGTGCAAAAGCAACTTATTTATTGATATTTAATCGATATACTCAAATTTGGTGTACGGAACCAAAACCGCGGGAACCTTAATTCCTTTTTCTGTTTGGTTATTCTCCAATAGCGCTGCGACGATACGCGGTAAAGCCAATGCCGAACCGTTCAACGTATGTGCCAGTTGCATCTTGCCGTCAGCATTCTTAAAACGTACTTTCAAACGATTCGCTTGATAAGTTTCAAAATTGGAAACGGAAGATACTTCCAACCAACGTTTCTGAGCAGAGCTATATACTTCCATGTCATAGGTCAATGCAGCAGTAAAACTCATATCTCCACCACAAAGGCGCAATACACGGTAAGGAAGCTCTAACTTCTGCAACAGCCCCTGTACGTATAAACTCATTTCTTCAAGCACTTCGTAGGACTTTTCAGGATGTACAATCTGCACCGTCTCCACTTTGTCAAATTGGTGTAGCCGGTTTAATCCGCGTACATGTGCCCCGTATGAACCTGCTTCACGACGGAAACAGGGTGTATATGCACAATGTTTAATGGGGAATTGTGCTTCTTTCACAATCTCGTCTCTATAAATGTTGGTGACCGGAACCTCAGCTGTAGGGATCAAATACAGGTTGTCGTTACCCACATAGTACATCTGCCCTTCTTTATCCGGCAATTGTCCCGTAGCAAATGCAGAATCTTCATTGACCAAAATAGGTACCTGTACTTCTTCGTATCCTTCTTCGGCAGCCTGATCCAAAAAGAAATTGATCAAGGCGCGTTGCAATTTAGCCCCCTTACCTTTATAGATAGGAAAACCTGCTCCCGCAACTTTTACGCCAAGCTCTAAATCAACAATACCATATTTGTTCAACAATTCCCAATGCGGCAATGCATCCTCCGACAAAGCTGGGATTTCGCCATGGCTCAAAACAACTTCGTTGTCCTCAGCACTTACACCTGCCGGAACGGATTGATGCGGTAAATTAGGTAATTGCACGATCTTCTCATTCAATTCTGCCTCAATTGTACCCAATTGATCCAAAAGTTGCTTCACTTGCTCCTTATACCCCGAGGATTTGGATTTAACGGTTTCAGCTTCTTCTTTTTTACCTTGGCGCATCAGATCTCCAATCTGTTTTGCTGCCGCATTAGCCTCTGCCGAAAGTGCGTCCGATTCCGATTGGATCTTACGGCGATCTTCATCTAAACTGATGATTTCGTCGACCAATCCAATTTCCTTGAAATGCTTGACAGCCAATCTTTCGATTACCGTATCCCTGTTCTCACGGATATAATTTAATTGCAACATAATATAAATGTGTTATTTAAAATAGTGAACAAACTTAGATAAATTTGCCTTTATATACAAGCTATTTTATTCCTAAACCACCATTCAAAAGGCTTTTTGACTGCTTTACGGCACTCTATTTCCATCGCACCGCACCGGCGAACATCCACCAACTCATCGAAGACTGATCTTCAACGGGATCGGTTTACAAACTATGATCCATAGAAAGAGCGTATCCATTAGACTCCTAATCGATACGCTCTACAGTTTGGTCTGTACTACAAGCGCTGTTGTGAAATTTAATCTGATGAACTCAGGAGTCGCGTATTTGCTAAGCTATGCTTACTTCGTCGCATAAATAAACATCCTGAATGGCATGTAATAATGCGACACCTTCATTCATTGGTTTTTGAAAGGCCTTACGGCCGGAGATCAAACCTGTTCCACCTGCGCGCTTGTTGATAACCGCTGTTTTTACAGCTTCTTGTATATCATTCTGCCCCGAAGCCCCGCCAGAATTTATCAAGCCTGCCCTGCCGGCAAAGCAATTAAGCACCTGGTAGCGGCACAAATCAATAGGATGATCGGAAGAAAGTTGGGTATACATGCGTTCATCCAGCTTTCCATAACTACTTTTACCCATATTCAGCGCTTTAAAGCCGCCGTTCAATTCGGGTAGTTTTTGCTTAATAATATCCGCTTTGATCGTTACGCCCAAATGATTGGCCTGTCCGGTAAGATCCGCAGCCAAATGATAATCTTTATCCCCGACTTTAAAAGCCGAGTTGCGCAGATAACACCATAATACCGTCGCCATTCCCAAGGAATGGGCTTCTTCAAATGCTTTTGCTACCTCTATAATCTGACGGTCGGATTCCTCAGACCCAAAGTAAATCGTTGCCCCTACAGCAACAGCCCCCATATTCCAGGCCTCGCGAATTGTTCCGTACAAGATTTGATCGGCTCGATTAGGATAGGTCAATAGTTCATTATGATTTATTTTAACCAAAAACGGTATCTTATGTGCATACTTTCGGGCAACAGCGCCCAAAACACCAAAGGTAGAAGCCACGGCATTACAATTTCCCTCCAAAGCCAGTTTGACGATATTTTCTGGATCAAAATACTGCGGGTTTGGTGCAAAGGAAGCTCCCGCACTGTGTTCGATTCCTTGATCCACAGGCAATATCGAAAGATACCCGGTATTGGCTAACCGTCCCGTTCCAAAAAGCTGTCCCAAACTCCGCAAGACCTGCGGGCTACGATCACTCGAAGTATAGACCTGATCGATAAAACTTGCCGCCGGTAGGTGAAGCATTGATTTGGAAACCGCGGGTCGATCGAATTCTAACAAATAACTCGCTTCAGCACCTAAGTGTGCTTGAATTTTTTCAATGTATTGCATAATTTATTTAAAATAAAGTGATGGAGTTTACCATTATCTTTAAAATAAAACTCCAAAAAGCACAGAATGTTTTAGCGCATATTATATAGTAAAAAAAACTTAACTTTGACCATGTTATATTTAGTTCCGACACCTATTGGCAATCTGGAGGACATGACGTTTCGTGCGATCAATGTCCTGAAAGAAGTGGACCTCATCTTAGCAGAGGATACCAGGACCAGTGCTCCGCTTTTAAAACATTTTGGAATCGACAAAAAAGTATTTGCGCATCATCAGCACAATGAACATAAAGCGGTATCTGAAATCATTAAATTTCTGAAAGAAGGGCAAAATATTGCTTTGATTTCGGACGCAGGGACACCGGCGATCTCAGATCCGGGTTTTTTACTGGTACGTGAGGCCATCAAAGAAGGGCTCGAAGTACAGTGCCTACCAGGTGCAACAGCTTTCGTGCCAGCGCTTGTCAATTCGGGGCTTCCCAACGACCGTTTTTGCTTTGAAGGCTTTCTACCCGTAAAAAAAGGAAGGCAAACGCGCTTAAAAGCTTTGGCAGAAGAAAAAAGAACAATGATCTTCTACGAATCACCACATCGTATTCTCAAAACCATAGAAGAATTTATCACCGTTTTTGGACCAGAAAGACAGGGGTCGATATCACGTGAGTTGAGCAAACTCTATGAAGAAAATGTTCGCGGAACATTAACTGATTTAAAATTACACTTTGAAAACAATCCGATTAAAGGAGAATTTGTATTTTGTGTAGCGGGATTGGAATAAATTTTGACAATCTTTAGGTATTAAAAAGTATTTGACATGAATATGGAACAATTTGCACAGGACGGGCAGGACATAAAAATCATTGAAAAATTGGTGACTAAAGTCCAGGATATGCTTACTCCAGGAGAAAAAATAGATTATATCGCAGTTCAAAAGAAACCTGCTGTAACCATTTTACCGGATAGTATCACGATTAGTAATAAACGCATTTTTATGTGCGAATTTACCAAACTGGGCTTGGCCACTGATTTTGAAATCTTCGGCTGGCAAGACATCAAGGATATTGCTTTTAAGGAAGAAATATTTGGTTCAAAAGTGACTGTTATCCCTTTTACAGGAGAAAATCTGAGCATAGATTATATCCCGAAAGTTCAGGCGAGAAAGCTTTATCAATATATCAAAGCTGCACTTGAAAATTATAAAAAAGCCGAACTGGTCGCCGAAAAAGAAAAAATAGTCATTGCTCCAACAGTTGCAAAGGAAGTGATCATCGAGCGACAAGAAAGTAATACAGCGGTTCAGCCAGCAGTTACAGCGCCTGCTCCATCGGCACCACAGTCCTATATATCGGGCCAGCCAACTCCACCGGCGCCAATTCAGGCACAGCAACCGACCGGATCAACCCCTACTGTTCCTCCCGTTTCGGCAGCCCCTATTGTCCCACCTGCTCCCGCCAAAGAAGAGGAAGATGATGAAATTACCTTAAAGCTCAAAAAATTAAAAACACTCTTCGACAAACAATTGATTACCCAAGAGGAATACGAGAGTAAAAAGAGAGAAGTTTTATCCAGTTTATAATCATAAATGGGAGAAAATATATAGTGAAAAATAACTATCTACTGGCACTTTTAAGTGCCTTTTTATTGTGGTTCGGCTGGCCTCCAATCCCCTATTCCAGTCCATTGTTATTTATTGGGTTTGTTCCACTACTCATTGCAGTGGAAAATATTATCCGGAGTGAAACATTCAAAAAGAAAGGCCGAAAAATATTTCTTACTACAGGACTCACCGCAGTTGTCTGGAATACGGCCTCTATTTATTGGGTATACAACTCCATTTCGGCAGTTATGCCGCCTTTTGCAGCTGTTATCATCAGTCTGATCCCTTTTTGCCTTGGCGCCGCTTTAATGGCGTTAGCTTTCAGGCTTTATGGGCAATTACGACGTAAAACGAACATTCTGTTATCCCTTTTCGGATTAATGGGATTCTGGATAAGCTATGAATTTCTACACGAATCCTGGGATTTAGCCTTCCCTTGGATGACTTTGGGCAATGGTTTCGCCAGTTTTCATCAATTGATCCAATGGTATGACATCACAGGGGTCTATGGCGGAACAATATGGATCTGGCTCGTCAACATCTTGGTATTTACACTTTACCTCAATCGAAAAGGACTTTATCCGATCAAACGTAAGATCTTTCCGATAGCTTCTTTAGCTGCAGTCTTATTAGTTCCCAGTACCTACTCGCTGATACGTTACTTCAAGTATGAAGAACATCAGAATCCGGCACAGATTGTCGTCGTACAGCCTAATATTGACCCTTATATTAAATTCAATTTAAGTCCTGAAGAACAATTAAATACCTTATTCTCTTTATCAAATTCGGTCGCCAAACCCAATACAGAGTTTTTTATCTGGCCTGAAACTGCGCTTTCACAGAACGGCGATTTTGATGAGGAAAACTTTAGGGAAACGTATTCTTACCAGCGCATTTTAAAATTTTTAGATCAATATAAAAATGGCAATGTACTTTCCGGTATTGAAAGTTATCAGCTGTACAACTATGCAAAAACACCTACTGCGCGTGAAATAGCTCCTAATGTATATCAAGATAATTTCAATGCCGCAACATTGATCGATTATTCCTCCAAACTTCAGTTTTACCATAAGTCCAAACTCGTTCCGGGCGTAGAGCAAATGCCTTTTGGGGCAGCGATGAACTTCCTGAAACCTTTATTTAAAGCATTCGGTGGTACGACGGGTGGCTACGGAAAACAGACTGAACCTTCCGTATTCTATGCCCAGAGCGGTATTGGTGCCGCACCCGTTATCTGTTATGAATCCATCTGGGGCAATTATGTTTCCAAATACGTCAAAAAAGGCGCTCAGTTTATTGCCATTATCACTAATGATGGCTGGTGGGGCAATACTTCGGGTAAAGACCAGCATTTACAGTATGCCAAACTGCGTGCGATTGAAAACAGGCGCTGGGTTGCCCGATCGGCAAATACAGGGATTTCAGGCTTTATCAATCAACGTGGCGATATTGTACAGCAGACTAAATGGTGGCAGCCTGCGGCCTTAAATCAGGAAATTAATTTAAATGAAGAAATTACGTTCTACACGCAAGCAGGTGATATCGCTGCCTATTTGGGTTTGGTGCTCGCACTAGGAGGAATTGTGATACTCATCGTGGTCAGACCAAAAGAGAACTTGTCTAAATAGAAAAGTAGCGCCAAACTGAAGTAATAGATTGGCGCTATTTTTTTCATCAGAGCGGAAAAATACTCATCTTATTCCTTTCCAGGCAAAAGAGCCTAATTCTGATGAGACCCGCTACGCCAGCACTGTCAGCTACAATTAGAAAAATAAAATGATAAAAATAAGTCATTTAATACCTCTAATTTACTTGAGAGATTTGTAATTTTGCAGCATGCAAGTATATTTTGATAATGCAGCGACTACAGCCTTAGATCCTGAAGTAATAAAAGTAATGGTCGATGTGATGAACAATAACTTTGGAAATCCATCTTCTATCCATAGTCACGGACGACAAGTAAAAACAATTGTAGAAAAAGCACGTAAAACGATCGCCAATCTACTTCATGTATCTCCAGCAGAGATCTTCTTCACATCGGGCGGAACCGAGGCGGACAATATGGCCATCGTTCGGTCAATCGCCGACTTTGGAATAACCCATGCCATCACCTCACCTATTGAGCACCATGCGGTATTGCATACGTTAGAGGAGTTGGAGAAAGCTGGTAAGGTACACCTTGATTTATTGGAAGTTGACCAGAAAGGTAATTTAAATCTCAACCAGCTGGAAGAACTTTTAACTACCAATCCGCGTACTTTTGTTTCCATTATGCATGCCAATAATGAGATCGGAAATCTCAACGATATTCAACGCATCGCCGAGTTATGCCAAAAGTATAATGCGATATTCCATTCGGATACTGTACAGACCATGGGTCATTACCCACATGATCTTGGCAGTCTGAAAATAGATTTTATAACCGGAGCTGCCCATAAATTCCATGGCCCGAAAGGAGTTGGTTTTCTTTATATTAATGCCAACAACAAAATTAAACCATTGATCTACGGTGGAGCACAAGAACGTAACATGCGTGGCGGAACAGAAAATGTCTATGGAATAGCGGGTCTTGCCAAAGCTTTGGAACTTGCCTATGAGCACATGGAAGAACACCGCGCTTATATTCAAGGACTCAAATCTTATATGATCGACGAGTTGCAAAAAGCAATCCCCGAAATTGATTTTAATGGTGTTATTGAACCAGAAAAATCACTGTATACCGTACTAAATGTTTCTTTCCCATGTAGTGACCTTGCTGACATGCTTTTATTCAACCTGGATATTGCAGGGATCTCTTGTTCTGGTGGCAGTGCCTGCAGCTCAGGAACAGACATCGGATCGCATGTATTGGGTGCAATCAAATCAAGCTCGGAGCGTCCTTCGGTTCGTTTTTCATTCTGCAAGCATAATACAAAGGAAGAAGTCGATTTTGTGGTAGCAACCTTGAAAGAACTTTGTACAAAGAACAAATAACATTTCCAGATATAGCTTCAAGGATGACCCGCAAGTGAAGAAAAAAATCTCAAGCTTGTAGCAATAAGAACTTATTCGATAGCCGAAAACAGCTATACATCCAAAAACATAAAAAAGCCGAAAGTATACTTTCGGCTTTTTTATGTGTTAATATAGCCCTTAGGCTATATATCAATTTTTTGTCAAGACATAATATTTGGAAATATCACCCGTAATATCATTTCCGGAAAGATCCAGCTGGCTGAGTATCCGATTTCCTAATTTGAACTTATAGTCGACGCCGTCCAATGTAATGATGTTGCCATCCAATTTCCATTTTCCTTCACGCATAAACACATCATCACTTTTATTAAGGTATTTAGATGAATATTGGTAGGTGTTGTCTGCATGCAATAAAATAAGCGTTTCTATACCATCACAATCCGCACAAGGCATGACACCTCTATATTCACCAATCACTACTTCCGCCTTATCCCTACCTTTTAGGTCTTGTAAATTATCTTTATAGACCGCAACACTTTGTTTGGGATTATCACATCCCACCATTCCAATTGTCAATAACAAACCCACAATCCAAATATACCTTTTCATCTCATTCCAAATTCAAAAAAATCAGCATCTAACAGTTACACCAATAAATTCATAACAAATTAAATACCAAAAATTTAGAAAAGATTAAAAATCTTCTTCATCATCGTCTGTCAAGAATGACAATGCACCTTGTAACTCGCCCAAAGCATGGAAATTACGCGTCTTGCGAGCGATCTCAATCCCGGATCTATAGGTATTAATCGCGGACTCCTGTCTATTCAATTTTTCGTACAATTTACCCAAATGATAATACGTTCCTACATAATCTGGATTTGTATGTACTAAATTCTCAAATCTTACCATGGCCTCTTGTTCATCTTCCTGCTTGAGATATTCAGCTGCAATCGCATATTTTAAAAATGGATCTTCAGGGCTCTCTTTCAAAAATTCATTCAGTTGATCCAATCGTGTCGACATATCTTTTTTATTTCAAACTTAGACAAATTGCATATTATATGCAATTTAATTGTATATCCACTAAAACAATTCCCCATCTCTCCATATCACACGAAAGCTTTTTATAAACAGGAACCCCGAATGAGCTGCTATGCTTTCTAAAATTACTATGCTAGCATATAAAATGACAATTTACTGACGCAATAAATCTATTGTCAAGAACCGGCTATTTAAAATAAAAAATTACAAAAAAGACAATAAAACACATCAATATTATATCACATCAAAAAAAATAAAAGAAAAAAACTAGTAAAATTACAAATTCATCAAAATCTCAAGACAACTTTTTAACAGCATTTAAAACGCCTTAGCACTTTTTAATTGAAAGAAAATATGGTAAGTTTGAGTAAAACCAATCGTATATGAAAATATTAGTTTGTATAGGTAATGTCCCTGACACTACATCCAAAATCACTTTTACAAATGATAACACTGCATTTAATACAGCTGGTGTACAATTCATTATAAACCCTTATGATGAAATTGCTTTATCCAAAGCAGTTGAGTTGGCTGAAGGTGGAAAAGGAACCGTAACTGTCATCAATGTGGGCGATGCATCTACAGATGCAACCATTCGAAAAGCATTGGCAATTGGCGCAGACAATGCTGTACGGATTAACGCCGTTCCGCGCGATGCTTGGTTTGTTGCGAATCAGATAGCACAATATGCCAAAGACAATGCATTTGATTTGATCTTAACCGGCCGCGAATCAATCGACTATAACGGTGCTCAAGTGGGAGCAATCGTAGGAGAACTGCTGCATATCCCTTCTGTTTCCATTGCCAAAAAAGTTGACATTGCGGGCGACGCAGTCACAGTTGAGCGCGAGATTGAAGGTGGAAAAGAAGTATTGACAGCAAAGCTGCCAATCGTCATTGGCACTGCAGAAGGTGTTGCCGAGCCAAAAATACCTAATATGCGTGGTATTATGAGTGCGCGGACCAAACCATTGGATGTGCTGGAACCTTCCGCAATAGACGTTCTTGAACACATTGTCAGCTATGAGACGCCCGCTCCACGGGGTACAGTCAAACTTGTTGACGCTGCCGAGGTAGAAAAATTAGTTTCTCTTCTTCACGACGAAGCTAAAGTTATTTAATCTTTAAACGCTAAAACACTATGTCTATACTCGTATATGTAGAAAATACTGATGGAAAATTCAAAAAATCAGCTTTTGAAGTTGTTTCTTATGCAAAATCCATCGCCGATAACATACAGACTGATCTTGTGGCTATTTCAATCGGAAATGTCGCTGATGACGAACTTGCTGGTTTAGGCAAGTACGGTGCTTCCAAAGTATTAAATGTCAATAATGAACAACTTGCTTCTTTTGTAAACCAAGCGTATGCAAGCATCATTGCTGAAGCCGTAAAAAGTACCGGTTCAAAAATACTTGTGCTGTCCAACTCATTCTCAGGTAAGGGACTCGCTCCACGTATTGCAGCCAAATTGGAGGCTGGTCTGGCCGATGGCGCACTCGAATTGCCGACCATTAATGGCGACAAACTGACTGTCAAAAAAACGGCATTTTCCAATAAGGCTTTCGCTACGCTCGAACTAACCTCGGATATAAAAGTCATCGCACTTAGTCCAAATGCTTATGAAACAAAAGAGACCGGTGGTAGCGCAAATGTCGAAACTTTTGCCCCGAATATTGACCAAACAGATTTTACAACTATGGTCAAAGAGATTGTTCGTGCAACAGACAAAATATCCCTACCGGAAGCTGAAATCGTCGTCTCTGCCGGCCGTGGTCTAAAAGCACCTGAAAACTGGGGGATAATTGAAGAACTCGCCGATGTGCTTGGCGCGGCTACAGCCTGTTCAAAACCCGTATCCGATGCAGGCTGGCGCCCGCATTCGGAGCACGTAGGCCAAACAGGTATTGTTGTTAGCCCCAATCTCTACATCGCAATCGGTATCTCCGGAGCAATCCAGCATTTGGCTGGAGTAAGCTCATCCAAAACAATCGTTGTCATCAATAAAGATCCAGAAGCGCCCTTTTTCAAGGTGGCCGACTATGGAATTGTAGGCGATGCCTTCGACGTCGTTCCGAAATTAACGCAGGCATTGAAGGCTTACAAAGGTATTTAAAGCTTTCATCCGATATATTCTCCCCATTTATCCAAAATGAATGGGGAGTTTTTAGTTGTTATAATTGCATATAAAAGCAAATTTATCTAAGTTTGTAGACCGCTTTGGAATTAAAATGAAGAAAATCAGATTAGATATCGTTGGTTTATCCTATAGTCAAACACAATCTGGCGCTTATGCTCTTGTATTGGGAGAAGTGGAGGGCAACAGAAGATTGCCCATCATCATCGGCAGCCATGAGGCTCAAGCTATTGCTATTCGGATAGAGAAAATGATTCCTAGTCGTCCGCTCACACACGACCTATTTCAATCTTTTGCAGATTCTTTTGGTATTAAACTCATTGAAGTACTGATCTATAATTTGATTGAAGGGATATTTTATGCTAAAATTATCTGTTCCGACGGCAACAAGATTGTAGAAATTGATGCCCGGACATCCGATGCAGTTGCACTGGCTGTACGGTTTGAAGCTCCGATCTATGCCTACGAATTTATTATGTCCTCTGCTGGAATTATCATTGAAGGACATGAGTTTGCATTTTTGGAAAACCTGGACAAATCCAACAAAGTTCAGGATCCAAGTGTTGTTGAGGTCGAAGAAAAAATACCTTCAAAATCCCCACAAAATCCTTTCTCCTCGTTGACAGATGAGCAACTGGAGCAAGCACTTAATCAGGCATTGACCGAAGAAAACTACGAGCAGGCTGCCTTGATTAGGGATGAGATTTCCAAAAGAAAATAACTCCTTTCATTAAAGCGAAATAAAAATTTTAAATAACATCGATTTATGTCTATTAAATTAAGATTGACCATTATGAGCTTCTTTCAGTTCTTTGTCTGGGGAGCATGGTTGATTACAATAGCAAACTATTGGTTTGGCACAAAACAATGGGATGGTACACAATTTGGAGCTATTTTCGCAACCATGGGGATCGCTTCTTTATTTATGCCTACCCTGATGGGAATTATCGCCGATCGTTGGATAAATGCCGAAAGATTATATTTTATCCTTCACTTATGTTATGCGGGTGTTTTATTCTATTTACCGCAGGTAAATGATCCAAACACTTTTTTTTATGCAATGCTAGCGGCGATGTGTTTTTATATGCCCACTTTGGCCCTATCCAACTCCATTGCATATACGGCATTGAATGAAAATAACTACGATTTGGTCAAGGCATTCCCCCCTATCCGGGTATTCGGAACGATAGGCTTTATCGTCGCCATGTGGATCACCAATTTAACCGGCAACAAGGCTACAGCTTATCAATTTTATATCGCCGGAACCGCAGCGCTGGCTTTAAGTCTCTATGCTTTTACGCTACCTAAATGTCCACCAAAAAAGTTACAACAGGAAGATGCCTCCTGGACACAACTATTAGGCTTAGAGGCATTTAAACTTTTCGGAAATTATAAAATGGCTTTATTTTTTATTTTTTCCATGTTCTTGGGGGCCGCACTCCAACTGACCAATGCCTACGGTGATGTATTTTTGGATGAATTTAAATTCTATCCTAAATTTGCAGAATCTTTCGTTGTGAAATATTCGACCATCATTATGTCGATTTCCCAGATATCCGAGACACTATTTATTTTGGCTATTCCATTTTTTCTCAAAAGATTCGGTATAAAAAAGGTCATGCTGATTTCGATGTTAGCCTGGGTATTACGTTTTGGATTATTCTCCTTTGGTGACCCTGCAGGCGGACTTTGGATGATTGTATTATCCTGTATCGTCTATGGTATGGCATTTGACTTCTTTAATATCTCAGGTTCTTTATTTGTTGAAACCTCAACAACTTCGAGCATACGCAGCTCGGCACAAGGTTTGTTTATGATGATGACAAATGGTTTTGGTGCCGTTGTAGGCAGTTTTGCATCGGGTTGGATCATTGACCACTACTTTACCAAAAGTTTTCAAAACAGCAAAGATCTCGCACAATATTTAGATACAACAATCGACAACACCCATTTTCTACATTTTCTGCAGGAAAAGAGTATCTCAATCTTACCTGACGGCATGTTAAGTGGTAACCTCATGCTGAAAGACTGGCATGACATCTGGCTAGCTTTTGCCATCTACACCTTGATTATAGCAGTCCTTTTTGCGGTCTTCTTTAGACATAAACACGAGCGTGAACCGCTCAATTCAAAATAACAAAAAGCCGCTAATTGCGGCTTTTTGTATATTTGTAACATGCAAAGCACAGCAACGGAATTATTCAAAGATTCTCAATCCCACATCTATAATTGGACATTTCAATGGATTAAACAATTTGGCCTTGATAATCAGGGGAGTCATTTTGTTAACTCGATCCTTTTACTCTTACTGGTTGTCTTGTTTTTGATCATCATTGACTATTTCACCAAAAGAACATTACTCCTGTTAACAATCAAAGCCATCAGACGTAGTACAAACCGCTTTGATGATCTGTTGATCCGTAATAAAACACTGAAACTTGTTGCTCATTTTGTTCCGATATTAGTGGCACAATATATCATGCCCATTATCTTCATGGGTTTTCCAACCTGGAAAGAAAACAGCAATAAAGTACTTGACATAGCGACGACTGTCGTCAGTTTATTGATTATTCATTCGCTCCTGAAAAGTTTGCGGGATATGCTGCGCATGAAGAAATCTTTTGCAGACAAACCTCTGGAGAGTTATTTACAGGTTTGTCAGATTATCTTATTATTTATCGGCGGAACGATCTGCTTTTCAATATTGACAGGAAAATCTCCCTGGTCTTTCTTATTATCCTTGGGTGCCGCATCCGCAATTCTGATGTTGGTATTCAAAGACACTATACTAGGATTTGTTGCCAGTATACAAGTTTCGGCCAATGACTCCATCCGTGTCGGAGATTGGATAGAGATGCCCAAATATGGCGCCGATGGAACGGTCAAAGAGATTAACCTCAATAATGTAAAAGTACAGAACTTTGATAAGACCATTACGACGATACCGACACATACGCTATTGTCGGATTCGTTCAAAAATTACAGGGGCATGCAGCAGTCGGGCGGTAGGCGCTTAAAGCGGGCCATAAATATCAAAATTTCCACGATTCGATTTTTAGAAAATGAAGAAATTGAAAAACTCAAAAATATACAGATCCTGCGGCCGTATATCGAAGAGCGCGCCAGGACAATTGACCAATTCAACACCCAGCAGCAGATAGATCAGTCAAGCCCCATAAACGGTCGCAAAATGACCAATTTAGGGATGTTCAGAGCTTACACACTCACCTATTTACGTCAAAACCCCAATATCCACAAGACCATGCCCCTGATGGTGCGTCAGCTTGCTTCAACCGAACACGGTGTTCCAGTCGAACTTTATTTCTTTGTAAACGATATCCGCTGGGAATATTACGAAGGAATTGTTTCGGATGTATTCGACCACCTATTTGCCGCCACAAAATACTTCGACCTGGAGATCTTTGAAAATCCGGCATCGGATGATTTTCGGCGTGCTATCCGGCATAAAAGCCTTCATGACTTCGCAGACCAACAACAATAAAAGCGAACGGAATGTTCTTTCTGGCCAATAACATCAGACACTTTCAGAAGAAAATATCGCTGTCGAACCAAGTGTTCAGCCGAACTATGTGTTCATATATTGCTAAGGTTCATATACCAAACGAATTACCAGGCAAAACCTTGTCTGCATAAATCAAATGAACTGTAAGAACAGGCCAGCCGAGAAGCAGTTAAATGCTGGTATCGTAAGATAGCCTAAAAGGTCTAAAACAGTGAAAGGTAATCTGGGGAGATTACCTTCACTTTAAAAACAAACTAAATTTTCAGACGTGTTTCACAACAGATCTACACATTAACCCTAACTCTTTATGAATCAAAAATTACTCTACACAAATATAGGATCGTTATGTTAAGTGCATCTTAAGCTATCTTTAAACTTAAAACAACTCTACAAATGCTTATTTATCTCACCTCAATAGTCTTTGTTGCCAGGTGTACTCTATTGAAAAGATCAACCGCCTGAACCTCAATCTGATATTTACCAGCTTTAAGTTTGGGCAAATTAGCTGTCCACAGATGACTGGATTTTTCGGGGTTCGAAGGTCTACGCGTATTCTTTAATTCGGTTGCTGTATCGTATTTAGCAAGAGAATTTAGGAATGCCGGATCGTTTTCATTGACAAAATCCATTTCCTTCCATTCGCCCTGATTGATTCTATACGTTACCTTGTCACCTTCCTTTCCAATGAAAAAATTAGCGTATATCGGGTATTTCTTTGTGTATTTTTCTGGAACGACTGATGCGCCATATAAATCAATCTGATACGTTGCCGGCTTACCGACAACCTTATAATCAAAACTGTACTGGTTGCCCTCGATTTTTAAGATGGCATACCCTTTTGGTGTACCGTCCCGCATTGTAGAAACAGGAATTCCCTTTTCATTCAACTCGCCCGAATACCAGTCGCCCGAGGTTGTACCCACATTATACTCGTGATGTGGCTTTTCTTGTTTCCATCCTTCGTTTTGTCCATAAAAATATTGCCGCTGAAAGTGTGTATGCGCGGATAAAGACAAGGTATGCTTAAATGGAGCCAAAATATCGAACAGACGTTGTCTATCTTCGTTACGAAAGACATCCGAGTTTTGATGGTATAAAGGAATATGAAATGCCAACACAATCAATTTATCTTTAGCAACGTTTTTTAAGTCATTTTCCACAAAATCAAGCTGATCTTTACGGAATCCGCCTAAATAACCTTTACCTGTCCGTGGATTCGGATAAATGATATTATCAAGAATGATAAAATGCGTATTTCCATAGTTGAACGCATAATTATTGGGGCCAAACGTCCGCTCGAACGATTCATCGGAGAGGCTATCCACTTTAGCATCATAGTTCATATCGTGGTTTCCCATGACATTATACCATGGCAAGCCCATCGTGGAAATCACCGATTTATATTTTGGCTGAAGTGAAAGATCGTCTCCCACCAAGTCGCCTAAGCTTATTCCGAATTTTGCAATTGTCTTATCGGAAATTTCATTGATCACACCATTTTTGAAATAGGCCAGTTCTTCCTCCGTGTAAGCCTGTGGATCACCAAAAACAAAAGCTGAAAAATTAGGATCCTCATCTTGTTGATACATTGCAAAATTTACAGCAGCAGGGATTTTTCCTGTAGCAGCAACAGCAGGGTATTTTGAAACTGGACTACCGTTTACTTTATGGATATAATAGAATTTTGGGTGGTTATTTTCATCCAAGGGCAAAGCATAGCCTGTTGGTTTAACCACAAAAATGATGTTGTCATTTCCAACGGGCAATTGGTAATTACCATCTTTATCAGTCGTTGTCACTTCACGCCCGTTACTAACAGAAACAGACGCAATGCCTTGTTCGTTTTTATCTAATTTTCCGTTCTTGTTTGCGTCCAGATAAACTTTTCCTTTTGCAAAATCTTGCGCCTGCACAGCGTTTACGCATGCCCAGGAAATTGCTAGTGCCAAAAATGCTTTCATATGAAATTTTGTTTTGGCGCTAAGGTATTCGATTCAGGTTAACAGAGTATAAAGAGAATATAAAGAATTTATCAAAAAAACAAAGGAAGCCATTTAACACTCTTGTATTAATTAATCCATATTTGGCAGTATCGTTATAGGGACTTTATCCGTGTTTTATACGTATTCATCCGAATGAGGTCCCTATCAGGTCCCTATTAAGTCCCTATAAAATCCCCATTAACATATATGTTGTTGGCCGGTTAAATCCTTCTTCCATCCTTTGTTTTCAGACGGATATTCGGCACAAAAAAAGAGAAACCAATGACTTGATTTCTCTCTTTACCCTTAGGGCCTATTTCTTAACTATCTGGCTTGCGCAGTTGCCAACATGCGGTTGACTTCATCGATCATTGATTTTGCTGCATCGTGCATCCGAGGGTTGCCTGCAAAATCTGCATCCAAAGTGATATGCTTGGACTTATCTTTATAGTTGAACTCTAAATAAAAACGTGGGACTTTAGAATTTGTTGAATCCTGCTGCCATTCAGGACCGGTCATATCAGTATCCAAGTTCCAAAAGCCGAGCTCCATTGCTTTGCGATGCAGGTATAATAAATCGTCTTTTGTAAATTTTACAGTATCGGTAATTAGAGAATCTTTTTTGTCTAAATATTTATAGATACGTGTTTTTGAATTGTATTCGTTGACCATGTGGTTCGGCTCGCCATATTTGAATTCAATGGATTCAAAATCGGCAAAACGAAAAGGGGCATTTTTGATCATATTACTGTAGTAATAAACACAATACATCAAAAACGGCACAATAATACAAAGGCCCAAAAAAATCTTCTTACTCTTGATTGTCATTTCTATAAAATTTTGACAAAAATAAGGATTTATACAGGGTATAAAAGTTTATATCAAGATATGACATAAAACCTACATGAAATTCACGCGTTTAGATATTGGGAGAGCCCGCGTCAACAAAGGTCTTCGCATACCAACTGTCGGAAAGATCAGAGATAATAACACCTTTCCGTGTCGAAACATGAACGAACTTATTATTATGCAGGTATACACCAACATGATCTATTCCATTTCGTCCGAAAGAAAAAAACACGAGATCTCCTTCTTCAAGTTTATCGACCTTTTTTCTCTTTACTATTCCTTCCATGTCACGCGAAGTCCGCGGCAAATTCCCTTTGTATACTTCAATATAGAGCAGATTAACAAATCCCGAGCAATCTACCCCCGATTTGGTCTGTCCACCCATACGATGCGGTATCCCCATCCAATCGTCAATAAAGGAATAAAGGTGCGGATTTAGTTTTTTGGTACTCACATTGAGCAAGTCTGCATAATTGTCAAGTTTGGATCCCGAAAAAGTTTTTCCACGCGCTGAGCTCGCATCTGTCAAAACCGAACCATTGGAAGAATGTGTTTTGGAGCTAAGTACCTTTTTCTTCGTTGAACAACTGCTCAAAAATAGAACTGCACCTAAAAAGAAGATAAAATAAGATCTGACACCCATGCTGTTCGATTTACGTTCTTGCTTAACAAACTTACTTGCATAACAAACTTAATTAAATTGCTGTTGATATCCAATAAATTTGCTTGCCCCCGGAGATTGCTTTTCTTGATAAGAACGTCAGATAAGAAAAAGAATTGTTCAGAAATCGTAACTTTGACGCCTAATTTATTTGAGAATGGAAAAATTAAAAGGTGCATTAGCTGTCTTTTTAGGTGCGAGTAGTTTTGGGATACTATCAACGTTTGTTAAAAAAGCCTATGGTAAAGGGTTGAATTTAGGAGAGGTAACGGGAATTCAGGTATTGTTTGGCATGCTTATCCTTTGGCTTATCTATATCATCATCAAACTCTTTTCGGCAAAGTCATTTCACTCTTCAAGCAAGAAATCTTCATGGATCAAGATATTAATCAGTGGTACTTCGACCGGTTTGGTGAGCATTCTCTATTACAAATGTGTACAGCTTGTTCCGGCTTCCTTGGCCATTGTACTGTTGATGCAGTATATTTGGATCGGTGTGCTGATTGAATTTATCTTTTTCAAGGCAAAACCTTCAAAAAACAACCTGATTGGCATCGGCATTGTACTCATTGCAACATTATTAGCGACTGGACTTATTGAAAAAGGCTTACAACAGCTCAACTTAACAGGTGTCTTATTTGGTCTTTTAGCGGCGACCGCCTATTCGGTCTTCATGATCGTCAACGGTCGTGTCGGCAATGACTATCACCCCATTCAAAAAAGCGCTATTATGGTAACGGGGGCCTGTATCATGGTCTTTACCTTATTTCCACCTGCTTATTTATGGAATGGTCAATTTGATGGTAACTTCCTTTATTTCGGCTTGATCCTTTCTCTATTTGGCACAGTCATCCCGCCTTTATTGTTTGCCTACGGCTTACCTAAAATAGGCTTCTCCTTAGGCGGAATATTGAGTTCGGCGGAGCTACCTGTAGCCACCTGTATGTCATTTTTTATACTTCATGAAAGTGTATCCACGATACAATGGCTCGGGGTGCTTTTGATCTTGGGTACCGTCATCTGGTTGAACGCAGCAAAGAGCAGTACGCATTAGAGGTACCGATTTACTTCCGGTCAGATTTCAGCCGTCAATTTGATCAGAAATACAACAGCATACTGCAATCAATAGGGAAATTTTGGAATTCTCTTTAGCGAAAAAAGGCAATCTTATGCGGGAAGATTGCCTTTTTTATATGTTATAAATCTTAATATAGTATAACCCTTAAAAAGATTAATGTGTCAATGTCTCCGGAATTTCTTCTACTTCCACTTCACAGGAATCCGTTACTTCCATAAATTTAACCGGCACAACCTCATTCACCAATAATGGATCGTATAAGGTCCGTACTTTGACATAGTTTTTAGAAAAACCATGCATATAACCATCTTTTTCGTCTGCTTCAAACAAAACATCACCAGTCTCACCAAGCTGTGACTCATAAAACGCACGGCGCTTCTTCTCCGAAAGGATGTGCAACATTTTGCTACGGTCGCTGCGTTGAGCTCCCGGTACAGCACCGTCCATTTGAGCAGCAATCGTATTCTCCCTTTCTGAATAGGTAAAGACATGCAGGTAAGAAATATCCAAATCATTCAAGAAATTGTATGTATCGATAAAGTCTTCACGTGTTTCTCCCGGAAATCCGACAATAACGTCAACACCGATACAGCAATTAGGCATCAATGACTTGATAAATGCGACACGCTCTGTGTAAAGTTCTCTTTTGTACCTTCTGCGCATTAAACTCAGAATTTTATTGCTTCCAGACTGCAGTGGCATATGGAAATGTGGAACAAAACGTTTTGATTGCGCCACAAACTCAATAATATCATTGGAAAGAAGATTAGGTTCTATCGAAGAAATCCGAATCCTGTCGATATCTTCAACTTCATCCAAAACCTTTACCAAATCCAAGAATCGGTCTTCACGCTTACCATCCCGAATACCAAAATCACCAATATTAACTCCCGTTAACACAATTTCTTTTACGCCTGAAGCTGCAATTTCTTCCGCTTGACGCACAATATCTTCGATCTTACCCGAGCGGCTTCCGCCACGTGCCAAAGGAATCGTACAAAATGTACATGAATAATCGCACCCGTCCTGTACTTTTAGGAAGGTACGCGTACGATCGCCAATCGAATAAGCCGAAACAAATTGATTGGTCTCATCGATTGGACCATTATAAACGATCGTTTTTTCCTGTTTCGTCAAATCATTGATATGCTCAATAATATTAAACTTTTCAGCTGCACCTAAGACCATATCCACTCCCGGAATCTCTGCAATCTCTTTTGGTTTTAGCTGCGCATAACAGCCAACAATCGTAATATAGGCGTTGGGAGAGTGCTTTAAAGCTTCCTTCACTACTTTTCTACACTTCTTGTCAGCATTATCCGTTACCGAACATGTATTGATTACATAAACGTCTGCACGGCTATTGAACGCTGTAGTATCATAGCCCGCATCTTTAAATAAACGACCAATGGATGATGTCTCCGAATAATTCAGTTTACATCCAAGTGTATAAAAAGCTACTTTTTTATTCTCCATAATATTTTGCAAAATTACATTTTTTTTCAGTAACCCCTCTTATCATTTTAAGTTTTGACTTTCTCGTTATAAGGATTTTCCTTAGTTTTGACTATCTTGAAAGGTTGAATGCACCGGCGGCTTATTACGGACAAACTAAATTAGAGCCGGACATGATGTATTCAAAAATTCCCCGATTGAGAATCAGACACATAAAATAGTGCTATTCGTTCTATCCAGTTCGATTATAGCATTGATATTTGGTATTTAATAATTACTTTTTACAGATGAAACAATATTTAGATTTACTCAGACATGTATATACGAATGGTGTTGTAAAGACAGATCGTACGGGCACAGGTACCAAAAGTGTCTTTGGATATCAGATGCGTTTCAACCTTCAGGAAGGTTTCCCTTTGGTAACGACGAAGAAATTACACCTGCGATCCATTATCCATGAATTGATCTGGTTTCTTAAAGGTGAAACCAATATTCAGTATCTCAAAGAAAATGGCGTAAGCATTTGGGACGAGTGGGCTGACGAACAAGGAAATTTGGGCCCTGTATACGGATCACAATGGCGCTCCTGGCCAACACCCGATGGCCGTCATATCGATCAGATCACACAGGTTATCAACCAGCTAAAAAATTCACCGGATTCACGCCGTATTATTGTATCGGCATGGAATGTTGCCGAAATAGAGCATATGGCATTACCTCCTTGTCATGCCTTTTTTCAGTTTTATGTCGCTCCGGCACAACCTGAAAAAGGTATCTTAAAGCCGCAATTGTCCTGTCAACTCTATCAACGTAGTGCCGATATATTCTTGGGCGTTCCTTTCAACATTGCCTCTTATGCTTTATTGACGATGATGGTCGCACAGGTTTGCGACATGGAAGCCGCAGAGTTTATCCACACCCTTGGCGATGCACATATCTACAGTAATCACTTCGAGCAAACGGAGCTCCAATTGAGCCGCGAGCCAAAAGCGCTACCCCAGATGAAAATAAACCCTGAAGTAAAAGATATCTTTGATTTTAAGTTTGAAGATTTTGAATTGTTAAACTACGAATCCCATCCACATATCAAAGCTCCGGTGGCCGTTTAACAAGAAAGGTACCTGATTTTGTAATATATTTTAGCGAACGAATAATCACCTTATATCAAAAATGAGCAACCCAACGATCACATTAATCGTAGCTGCGTCGGAAAACAATGCCATCGGAATCGACAATCAGATGCCTTGGCATTTACCCAACGACTTTAAATATTTTAAGAAAAATACCATTGCGCATTCTGTCCTAATGGGCAGAAAGACTTTTGAGGCCATAGGCAAAGCATTACCAGACAGAAGGAATATTGTCATTACACGTAACGCGAATTTCCAGGGAGAAGATATTGATGTTGCCAACAGCATCCAAGAGGCACTCTTGTATTGCCGGGATGAACGTGAGGTATTCATCATTGGTGGCGCAAACATTTATCAGCAAGCGCTACCCTTGGCAAATAAAGTGCTTCTGACGCGCGTACATACAACTATCAAAGGTGACGCTTTCTTTCCTGAATTACCGTCAGAAGAATGGGAATTAGTTGCCTCAGATTCGCATCAGGCCGATGACAAACATGCATTTGCTTATACCTTTGAAGTTTATACGCGAAAATAATTCCATGTTTACGAATAGCAAAACGCGATAGGATCATGGAGCTTTTTGCTTCATGATCCTATCACCATTAAAAGCTATAGAAGAGCTTACAGGCGCGACACTTTGATCTAAAGCACATGCAAAAATACCTCACCCTAATTTTTACTCTATTCATGTCAGATCTATACGCTCAGAAGATAGATACTGTTTACCTGGAAAAATTACTCCAAAGTCATCCCGATCTATTTCAAAACATATTAAGTCATCCGACGAAAAATGAAGTACAAATTCTGTATACACAGATTGATCGTGACAAATCCAATAAGCCACATTTCAGGTCCTATAGCTATCGACTGAATCCGAACTGGTATTTTTATCCCGCAAGTACAGTGAAGTTGCCGACAGCAATTCTGGCTTTGGAAAAAATCAATGACCTGCATATTGACGGTCTCAGCAAAGATACCCCACTACGCATCGATTCTGCTTTTGAAAAGCAGACTAAGGTTCTTGTGGATGAATCCGCCGCCAATGGCCTTCCATCTGTTGCTCAATATGTTAAAAAGATCTTATTAACCAGCGACAACGATGCCCAAAACAGGCTTTTCGAATTTATTGGCCGTGCAGAACTGAATGCGAAACTAAAAAAATACGGCACTAATTACAGCCGCATTGTCAACCGTCTTGCTATTGGCGACAAAGGCATATGGGCCAAACATACTAACCCCGTCACCTTTTATAAGGGGAAGCGTATTATTTATAAACAAGAAGCACAGTTCGATCCCAAGGATTATACCATCGAGCTGTCCAATACGCTTCAGGGGAAAGGTTACATGAACGATAAAGATGAACTTGTTCATGAACCCTGGAGTTTTGAAGGATTAAATGTATACGCTTTGCAAGATCAACAGCTGATATTGAAGAAGCTGTTATTTCCCGAAGCATTTCAGCCTCAAGAAAGATTCAATCTGAAAAAAGATGACTACGCGCTCCTCTATGATTATATGTCGCGCTATCCCTTTGAATCGGATTTTCCAAAATATGATCCAGCAGAATTCTGGCCAACGTATAGCAAGCTCCTTTTTTATGGCCGTGAAAAAAATGCGATCTTAAATCCCAACATCCGGATCTTCAACAAGTATGGAGATTCCTATGGCTATAATATTGATAATGCCTATGTCGTCGACTTTGAACATGGCGTGGAATTTATGCTCGCCGTTGTTGTACAGTCCAATGAAAATGGCATCTACAACGATGGACGCTATGAATATGAAACAGTAACCTATCCTTTTTTAAAAAATATCGGTCAGGTAATTTATCAGGAGGAGCTGAAAAGAGTTAAAAAGTTTAAACCTGATCTATCGAAATTTGATTTCAGAAAATAAAACACAAAAAAGGCTCTCAGAAAATTGAAAGCCTTTTTTGCGCATCGTCATCGTGGCGTATTTTTATCCTCCTTGGCTAGAAGGCTGCTTATGCGAATGATCAGCGGGCTGTGGCCGGGAAATGCAGTATGTCATCATCGGAATGTATGCTTATCCGCGCTCCAGCCATATAGTCCCTGCCTCAAGTCTTACTGAGATAGAACAAAACTATTTCGATTGTAGAGCCGTTTCGATCAACTCCCCGTAAAAATCCCCCTCCTTCATTCCAAAAGCCCGTACCTGCTGCGGAATAAAGCTTTGTGGAGTCTGCCCCGGAATGGTATTAATTTCGATAAAATAAAATTTATCGGTATCGTTTTCCAAAAAGAAGTCCACCCGAACCATACCCTTACAGTTCAATCTCACATAAATTTCCCTTAAAATACGTGCAGCGCGCTCCTGCTCTTCCCTAGTCAGATCTGCTGGTGTAATCTCTTCGGTCAATCCAGGTACATACTTGGCTTCATAATCAAAAAATTCACGTGTAGTACGAACTTCGGTAGCCGGCAAAACAACGAGTTCGCCTTTTGAATTCCTAAAAATTCCCTCGGAAAATTCGCGTCCAGTCACAAATTCTTCAACAATAACCTGTTTCCCGGTATTCTCTGCATCAAAAGCTTTATCAATCGCTTCCTGCAGTTGTGCCGATTCCTTTACTTTGGTCATTCCGATACTACTTCCACCGGCATTAGGTTTCACAAAATACGGCAGCGAAAGATTGCTTTCGACGATTTTGACCGCTTCCGGGCGTTGCGATTCAAACAATAAGACCGATTTTGCCAAATGCAACTCGGGAATATCCGATAAAATCGCTTTTGTATACCCTTTATTCATAGTCAATGCCGAAGTCAAGGCATCACATGAGGTATATGGAATATCTAATAAATCAAAATAGCTCTGAAGTCTTCCATCTTCTCCGGGCACACCATGCACCATAATAAATGCTAAGTCAAAGCTTAAGATATTTCCGTTCAATGGAAGTGTAAAATCTGCTTTTGAAATCGGATGCCGCTTACCGTCCAAATCTTCATAGTACCATGCTTCTTTGGTCACTGTAATCAAATATATATCGTATTTGTCGTGATCAAGTTGAGAATTGACAAAGGCAGAACTTTTAAAAGAAACTTCAGCTTCTCCTGTATAACCTCCAGTTATTAATGCTATTTTTGCTTTCATAAATTTTAGCGATTCGAATAGCAAATATAATTTGCTATACACGGAAAAACGAATAATTTTGTGAGGAATAATTTTATTTAATCATTCTGCAAACTTGGCTTTAATATTGCGGTTCTATGCAGAATTAATTTTTATCAAAACAGAGAAATGTCCAAAGTCGTACAATATCTTCAGACCCCCACTTTTAGGAAAAATCTTATTGCCGCTTTTATCGCGATAGTATGTCTATTCCTTTTCGTTTATGTTGGACTGAAAATATATACCAAACATGATGAATCTATAGCCGTTCCTAAAGTGAAAGGCCTTCATATCAGTGCTGCCATCCAGGCGCTGGAAGACGCGGGGCTGGAATATCAAATTGACTCCGTCTACCAGATGGACGCCAAACCAGGAATGGTCATCGAGCAGGATCCCGAACAAGGATTTCATGTAAAATCGGGGCGGACTATTTATTTGACCATTATCACACAAGTTGCACCTGAAGTTGCCTTTCCGAATATAAAGGATAAAACATTGATCGAAGCAACGGCTATTTTGAAAAACCATAACCTTAGAATCGGAGACACTTCTTATGTCGCCGATATCGCTAGGGACATCGTATTGGATGCTCAATTTGCTGGACAATCAATCCGTAACGGGCGCATGATTCCTAAGGGTTCACGTATAGATCTAGTTTTGGGAAATGGACTCGGTGCTAATGAAGTGGAAATACCCAACTTAATTGGTCTTCCATTAAACGAAGCGAAGTTTGCCCTATCTGGAGCTGGTCTAGGCCTAGGCACAGTGACTTATGATCCCAATGTAACGGATACAGCCACCGCAGTAATCAGTGTACAATCACCAGGAATAGAAAAAGGCTTAACCAGCTTAGGGGCTAAAATAGACATAACGCTCTCATTGACGGCACCAACAACAACTACAGGTGCTCCAGCTGGAGGTACGCCAACTCCTAAACCACAGGCAAACCAAACACAGGTTACTCCGCCAGCAGCAAAAGCTCCGGTTCAGTCTAAGCCCGTTGCTCCAGCGAAAAGTACCACAACAAATACGCCAGCAGCTAAATCGACAACAACAAATCCAACTGCAGGGCAGAAAAAAGAAAAAGAAAGTAAAGGGAATAGTCTTGGCTTTTAAGTGTATTGACTTAAAAATGAAGCTGCATGGCATAATCTCCATTATGATGGATTAGCGTTTGTTGCAGATTCAGGAATTGTATAAAATATAAAGATGAAACCGATCCATATCTGGGCGATTTCATCAACCATTGACCGCTAAAGGCTGTATGAATGCCCTTAATAGCGAACAACAAATGAATAAAAAATTTTAGCATGGAAAATAAAAAAGGAATACCAAGTTGGTTAAAAATCATTGCCCTGATCGTTATCGTTGTCGGAGGTTATTTTGCTTGGACATTTTATAAAGCATTTTATGCTTCTAATGTATCGGGAGAGAAAAAATACCTGTACATACACGAGGGCGAAAAATATGAAGATGTATTGAAATCAATCAAGGATTCAAATCTTGTGGATGACATCGCTTCCTTTGAGCGTGCCGCACAATATAAAAAATATGAGCAAAGTGTAAAACCCGGACGTTATCTGTTAACCCCTGGTATGAACAATAGACGCTTAGTTGGCAATTTGATTGGTGGCTACCAAGAACCTGTAAAATTCAGATTTTCCAATGTGCGACTGAAAGAGAATATGGCCGCACTCCTTGGTAAAAGTTTTGAGGCAGATTCTGCAGAATTTATCGCGGTACTAAATGATGAGGCTACAGCACAGAAATATGGATTTACAAAAGAAAATCTGATTGCTATATTTATCCCCAATACCTACGAAATTTATTGGAACACCAATCCCGAAAAAGTAATTGCTCGTTTTGATGATGAATGGAAAAAGTTTTGGAATGCAGATCGCACGGCAAAAGCAAAAGCACTTAACCTGACACCGCAACAAGTCAGTACATTGGCTTCTATTGTCAAAGGTGAAGCCTTACACCAGGATGAAATGCCCATGATCGCCGGATTATATTTAAACCGCCTCAAAAAAGGCATGTTATTGCAAGCTGATCCTACCGTGATCTTTGCCAACAACGACTTTACCATTAGAAGGGTATTGAATAAGCACCTTAGAACAGACAATCCTTACAATACTTACATCTATAGGGGCTTGCCTCCAGGTCCTATTTCAATTCCAAGTATTGCTGCAATTGATGCGGTCTTAAACTTTAAGCAACATGATTATATTTACATGTGTGCTAAAGATGATTTTTCGGGCTATCATAATTTTGCAAAAACAGAGGCTGAGCATTTGATCAATGCACGTAAATTTCAACAGGCATTGGACGCCAGAAATATTAAAAAATAATGTTTGTATTTGACCATCAGATTCGTGTCCGCTATGCAGAAACAGACCAAATGGGGTATGTTTATTATGGAAATTATGCTGCATTTTACGAAATAGCGCGGACTGAAATGCTGCGGAGCACGGGGATATCGTATAAGGAGCTGGAAGAAATGGGGGTCATGCTCCCCGTTACGGAGATGAAAACAAAATACCTAAAACCGGGCAAATACGATGATTTGATCACGATACGGGTAACAATCCGCCAGAAACCTGCCGTCCGTATTATTTTTGAATATGAACTGTTCAATGAAAGCGGAGAACTACTCAACCAGGGCGAGACAACTTTGGTCTTTGTCAACATGGAAAAAAATAGACCTTGTATGCCGCCACAGGTTTTCTTGGATAAGATGAGTAACTATTTTAATTGATATGGGGAAAATCCACCAATGGCTATTAAATATTGAACCTTATTTTAGATTAATCGAATGGAGTAAACGTGTCGTACTACCTGGCTTTGGCTCGCTACCACTCTATACTGTGGCCGTATTTTTCTTTCAGGAGCTATCGAGAGATTCCATTGTCAGCAAGGCTTCTTCCCTTTCCTATAGCTTTTTATTGGCCATTTTTCCGGGTATCATTTTTTTATTTACATTGATCCCTTATATTCCGATCAATAATTTTCAGGAACAGTTGCTGGACTTTCTGGCCGTGGTTATTCCCAAAAATGCTTTTCTGGTTGTTGAAACGACTTTGGAGGATATTATTAAAAACCAAAATGGTGGATTACTTTCTTTCGGTTTTTTATTTGCGGCCTATTTTGCAACCAATGGTATGGCCTCTCTGATGAATGCCTTCAATAAGGCTTCCCTCATGACGGAAAGAAGGCCATGGGTCAGAAAACGTTTGCTTGCCTTAGCCTTGGCTTTCCTAATTATTTTTGCGTTAACAGTTGGGATGACAATATTTACCCTAGCTGGCATTACCATAGACTACCTCAAGGAAACAACAGGTATAAAGTCGAGCTTCTGGGCCATTCTACTTAAAGTAGCCCGATGGTTGATAATATTTGCTATTTACTTTTTCACGGTAAGCTGTATTTACAAATTTGGTCCTTCCAACTCCAATAAATGGAAACTCTTCAGTCCCGGAGCTTCTATGGCTACCATTTTAGCAATATTGACGTTTTCCATATTTACCTTTTATATCAATCATTTTGGTGCATATAACAAACTCTATGGATCCATTGGGACACTGATCGTCATTATGCTCTGGATTTACCTGAATACGCTTATTTTATTATTGGG
Organism: Sphingobacterium sp. UBA7038; assembly: GCF_002494055.1. Taxonomy (NCBI): domain Bacteria; kingdom Pseudomonadati; phylum Bacteroidota; class Sphingobacteriia; order Sphingobacteriales; family Sphingobacteriaceae; genus Sphingobacterium; species Sphingobacterium sp. UBA7038. The sequence goes on along the minus strand of NZ_DLAV01000006.1, from coordinate 177,257 downwards.
CTATGAGCTTAATGCAGCAATAGCGCTGTCTAAACAAACCATTGTTATTGCCAAACCACGCATTTTCAACTCTTTTAAGAGAGACGAATAGGTGTATAAAATTATTTAAAGCTTCATTTACCCCGTCAGGTTGGCAACAAATGAACGGTAGAAGACGCTAAACGAGCGTTCGAACAGGCAGCTTTACACGTCTAAAGCAAAAGGCCTGTATAACTGAAAGTCTTTCAATAAAATAAGAAAAATAAAATTTTGCATTTAAAGTTTTTTTGTACCTTTGCAACTCCTACAAAGTAGGAAAAAGGAGAAAATTAATTAATGGCAAAAAAACAAGAAGCAGAAAAAGAATTAGCAGCGAAAAACGCAGAGCTACAAGGTGCTGACACTAAAGTAGTGAAAGACACTGAAAAAATTGAATCAGAAGCTGATTCAAACTTAATCGACGAAATCAAATCAAACACTTGGATCACACCAGAAGGTGAATTTGACTGGGATGCAAATGATAAAGGTTTCGGAAATTATAGCGAAGCTGAACGCGCTAAACTTGAAGCACAATACGCAGATACTTTCAACCAAGTTAACCAAGGTGAAATTATTGAAGGTACTGTAGTTTCTATCAACAACAAAGACGTAGTCTTAAATGTTGGTTTCAAATCTGACGGTTTAGTTTCTTTATCAGAATTCCGTGACTTACCAGAATTACAAGTTGGTGACAAAGTTGACGTATTCGTTGAATCTCAAGAAGATGCTAACGGTCAATTAGTACTTTCTCGCAAACGTGCTAAAACTCAAAAATCTTGGGAAGCTATCAATGAGGCATTGGAAAATGATGCAATCATTACTGGTTTCGTTAAGAGCCGTACTAAAGGTGGTCTTATCGTTGATATCAAAGGTGTTGAGGCATTCTTACCTGGATCTCAAATCGATATCAAACCTATCCGTGACTACGATGTATACGTAGGTAAAACAATGGAATTCAAAGTTGTGAAAATCAACCACGAATTCAAAAACGTTGTCGTATCACACAAAGTATTAATTGAAAACGATTTAGAAAACCAAAAATCTGAAATCGTTGCTAAATTAGAAAAAGGTCAAGTATTAGAAGGAACAGTTAAAAATATCACTGATTTCGGTGTGTTCATCGATTTAGGTGGTGTTGACGGTTTATTGCATATCACAGACATCTCTTGGGGTCGTATCGAGCATCCAAAAGAAGTTTTATCGTTAGATCAAACAATCAACGTTGTTGTATTAGACTTTGATGACGAGAAAAAACGTATCGCTTTAGGCTTGAAACAATTATCTGAGCATCCTTGGGAATCTTTAGATACTGCATTAGAAGTTGGTTCTAAAGTTAAAGGTAAAATCGTAACAGTTGCTGATTACGGTGCTTTCTTAGAAATCATCCCTGGTGTTGAAGGTTTGATCCACGTTTCTGAAATGTCTTGGTCACAAAACTTACGTTCTCCACAAGAGTTCTTGAAAGTTGGTGATGAGATCGAAGCGCAAATCTTAACGTTAGATCGCGATGAGCGTAAAATGAGCTTAGGTATCAAACAATTGACTCCAGATCCTTGGAAAAATATCACTGAGCGTTACCCTGTAGGTTCTAAACAAACAGCTGTTGTTAAAAACATGACTAACTTCGGTGTATTTGTTGAATTGGAAGAAGGTATCGATGGTTTGATCCACATCTCTGATTTATCTTGGTCTAAAAAAATCAACCACCCTAACGAATTCACTAAAGTTGGTGAAACATTAGACGTAGTTGTTTTAGAATTGGATGAAGAAAACCGTAAATTATCTTTAGGTCACAAACAATTGGAAGAAAACCCTTGGGATACTTTCGAAACGATCTTTACTGAAGGTTCTATCCACGAAGGTACTGTGATCAAAGTTGGTGACAAAGGTGATATCGTAGCTTTACAATATGGTGTTGAAGGTTTCTGTCCTTCTAAACACTCTGTTAAAGAAGACGGTTCTTCATTGAAAGTTGATGAAGTTACTTCATTCAAAATCATCGAGTTCAACAAAGAGAACAAACGTTTGGTAATTTCTCACTCTCGTATCTGGGAAGAAGAGAAAGAAGAAGCTCGCAAAGAAGAGTCTAACAGCCGTAAAAAAGACGCTAAAGCTGAGTCTTCAGCTGTGAAAAAAGTAAAAGATTCTGTTGAGAAATCTACTTTAGGCGACTTAGACGTATTAGCTCAATTGAAAGAGCAAATGGAAAATGATAAAAACGCTAAGTAATTAGCAATTTCAATCCATAAAAAGCGGCTGTTCCAAAAGAACAGCCGCTTTGCTTTTATAGGGATGCTTTTGTAATTTTGTAGCAATAAACTTTATTGTTATGTCATTCAAATCAGCCTTAATCAACCCCACCGAACTTCTGGAATCATTGGGACAGCATACAGACATTGTCCTCCTTGATTGCACCATCGACAAAGTTGGCCAATCCATCAAGGACGCCAAGTTCGAAGTACTACCGCATTCTCAATTTTTTGACATCGAAGGGAAACTTTCGGATTCTACTTCTAAATTACCACATACCCTTGTATCGGCAGAAGTATTCGAACGGGAAATGCAACGCCTAGGAATCAATCAGGATAGTACCGTCGTGTTATATGACAGATGGGGTGTTTATTCAAGCCCAAGGGCATGGTGGATGTTTAAGGTCATGGGTTTTGAGCAGGTATTTATTTTAAATGGTGGCGTCCCCGCTTGGAAAAAAAGTAAATTACCGCTCGTAGACCAGTATGCAGCTGCTGTAAAGCCTGGAAACTTTAAAGCCCAATTTCAAGCAAACCATTATGCTGACAAAGAATATATCTTAACACATTATCGGGATCCTCAAGTGAATATTTTTGACGCCAGAAGTAAAGGTCGATTTAGTAGTTTTGTTGCTGAACCTCGAAAAGGCCTTCATGGTGGGCATATCCCTCATTCCAAAAACCTCCCTTTCGAAGAATTACTTGATGGAATCGTTTATAAACCCCTTGGTGAACTGAAACAGCAATTTGATCATCATAATGCTACCGGAAATGAATATGTATTCTCCTGTGGATCGGGTATCACGGCCTCAATCTTAGCATTTGCTTCTCATCTTGTTGGTCACGAGCAAATCCGCGTATACGATGGCTCTTGGTCAGAATGGGGTCGCGAAGAGCTCAATCTACCCATCGAAAAATAGTTTAAAACAAGGTATTCCAAGAGTAGAGATTATCCTCCAAGAGGATTTTTTCCGCATCCAGGAGATCGCGGATAATCTCTATTCTTTTCTTTTCTGTACCTATCGTCAAACTAGCCACCAAATCGTGAATGTTTTTAGCGCCAGCGAGCAAACTACTTTTGATTTCTGCTTTTATATCTGCGCGCTGCTTTTTCTGATGATTACGGATCAGACACAAATCGCATACTTCACAGAACCCCGCATTTTTTTCTCCAAAATATAACAACAGCGACTGACTGCGGCAATTGCTACGTTCAATATAACCGATCATGCCATTGACTTCTTCTTCTTTCACCTGATGGCGATCGCGAATAAAAATATGATCGATATGCAGGTGTTTGTAATCGACGCGGTTCTGCAAAAAGGTCAATTGTGGCGCATCTGTAGAAGGCAGATAACTCGCTATTTCCAATGACTCTAACGACTTCAATAGCTCGACAACACGATCATAAGGCAGACCCAACTTACGTGCAAATTCGTATTCATTAATGAGGATATAGTTTTCAAATACACCACCATAGCTGCGTAAAATAGCCTTAATGAGCTTATCATATTTTACATACTGCACCTGAACTTTATACAATTCGGCGCTATCAATTTCAAATTTAAACCGTGAGGGGATTGTGACAGCTTCGGACAAAACCAACCAAGTGTCCCGCTCCAGAAACTTCAGCGCATTCATAACAGGAACCAATGGCAGCTGATATTTTTTGGCAAAAGCAACAACATCAAAATCTACAGTCACTCCTTCTCCAGCACCATAGGGAATCTGAAAATGATTACACAGGTAATGATAGGTCTGTTGAATAAATGGAATATCAGGGAAGCTAGCTTGCAAATTATCGACAAGCTTCTGCTCATCTGTCTTTTGATAAAGAATAACGGGATAGGCCTTCTTGCCATCTCTTCCTGCCCTACCGGCTTCTTGATAATAGGCCTCCAGTGAATCGGGCAAATCGAGGTGAATCACAAAACGCACGTCAGGTTTATCAATTCCCATCCCAAACGCATTGGTAGCTACAATAACGCGAACAACATTTGTCATCCACCCTTGCTGTTTCTGATCCCGTTCCTGCCCCGAAAGTCCGGCATGGTAATAATCTGCCGAAATGCCGTTATTGACCAAAATACGGGCTATCTCCTGCGTTTCTCGCCGGTTTCTGACATAGACAATACCGGATCCGCCCAACTTATGTATAATCCGGACCATACGTCCCATCTTATCCTCTTCTTCAATGGCCATATACGCCAAATTGTCCCGGAGAAAGCTTTTGACAAATACATTTTCTTTCGGAAAGCTCAGTTTCTGTTGTATATCGCTGATGACACGCTCCGTTGCGGTCGCTGTAAGGGCTAGAAAAGGCACCTTGGGATGCAGTTCCCGTAATTTAGCAAGTTCTAAATAGGGCGGTCTAAAATCATATCCCCATTGAGAAATACAATGTGCTTCGTCTATCGCAAATAGATTTACATTCATAAATCGTATGCGCTCCCTTACTACATCATTGTACAATCTTTCAGGAGAAAGATAGAGAAATTTTATTTGCCCATAGACGCAATTATCCAAGGTAATATCCACCTCCCTCTTCCGCATTCCAGCATATATTGCGACCGCCTGAATTCCATTTTTTTTCAAATGTTCAACCTGGTCTTTCATCAATGCGATAAGCGGTGTAACGACAATACAAATCCCTTCTCGCATCAAGGCAGGTACTTGAAAACAGATCGACTTCCCTCCGCCGGTTGGCAACAAAGCCAAAGTATCTTTACCTGAAATGACCGATTGAATAATTTCTTCTTGCAGGGGTCTAAATGAATCGAATCCCCAGTATTGCCTTAAGATTGATATACTATCTTGCGTCATAAATTCTCCTTATCCCAAACATACGCAAAATTATCTTTCATGAGATAATTCTGTATCCCCAAACTATCTAACGTACGTTGTATATGCTTGGATTTTTCCTGTGAATTGGATCCATCCAGTATAACAAGTTTTGGTCTGATTTGCCTCAATAATCGGGGTAAACCATTTAATAAATTTTTCCTAACGATAACGAGGTCAGCATGTGGCATAGTTTCTACGGCATGGCACAGAATAGCGATTTTACCCAAGGGGAGCGTAACAAGATAGTTTTTACGCTCCTGGCCATGCAAAGCCACAAACTGAACTTCTTCTTTCGTCAATAATTGAATTTCTCTTCCACATGCATATTGCAAGCCCCGGGCTTGCAAAGAATCAAATGTGCTGTAAATGATACCGCGCCCACCTTTGAAATAACCGATCGTCAACTCTTGTTTCGTATTATAGACCCGAAATCGTTCTGCATCTTTATTTTCTAAGCGTTTTTGCACAGTGATCAATAGCATTCCAATTGCACAGCATCCCCCTAACCAAACGTATTTTTTATCTTTCCACTGAAAAGCATATAAACAAGAAAACAGTGCAAAATAGGTCAAAAATAGGAGCTCAAGCCCCATAGGATCAACTTTTATTGTTGAAAAAGCCCAACGGTCAATACATTTCAAACCGTATAAGATGAAAGCAATGAGATGCTCCAAGAGCAAACCCATTAAATCGTTAATCCCCTCCATTGGATTAATTGTCATGATAAAACCGAGATACATCGCTAGGGTTGAAGGAAAATCGACTAATAAGTTGGCTACCAGAAAATAAGTTGGGAATTGCCCAAAATAATAAAGACTCAGTGGTGTTGTCAGTATTTGCGCAGCAACAGAAACAGCCAATGTATCTCTCAAAAGCCGCAATATCGGTCTTTTGACCGGAAGGAATGCTTCGACAAGCGGCGAGCATATCGTCATACCCAAAACAGCTAAAAAGGACAGCTGAAAACCCACATCAGCAACCGCCCTTGGAACGATCAACAGAATCAATACTGCGGCAATAATAAGCGAATTGAGCGTTGAAAAGCCTCGTTTAAAATGCTGTGCACAGAGTACAAAACTAATCATAATAGCCGCCCGCGTAATGGGCGGATCAAGCCCTGCAATAAAAGCATATATCCAGATCATACTCCATAACAAAATTAGCGGCAACCATCTGAGATAGGAAGGCCAGGCAATTCGTTTGAAAATAAGGGATAAAAACCCGAATAAAACAGCAACATGCATTCCGGATACACTTAACACATGTATCGTTCCCGTATTGGTGAAGGCCTGTATGCTTTCGGCACTGATATCGCTCCGCGAACCATATAATAAAGCTGACACAATAGCAAAGTTCTCATCCCCTTTAATATGGGGTCGAAGCTTGAGCAAAAAATATCTTCTCATTTGTAAAGCGAGCGCAATCAACGAAAAAGTCGTTGTTTCTTGCCGGCTGATCAGCTTGTACTGACCAGAGACTGCGAAAAGTTCATGGTAGACATACTGCCTTTTCAAATACGCCCTATAATCAAACTCCATTGGATTGAATGGCGGAGCTATTTCCCGGGGCTGACCTTTTAACCACAATAGGTCACCAAACTGCAGCGTATTCTTCTGGCTGGATTTTAGGGATAACATGAGTCTACCTGTCGTTTCTATAAATTCACCTTTTTGGTAAGCCCCTATTACCTCTGTAGAAAAACGAATGATACCACGCTTCACTTTGGGCTCTTCAATAATTTTGACCACATAACGATCTGTCATTATATGGGAGAAATGACCGATTGCAACCAAAGGGTCCTCGCGCCAAAATTGGAAGATCCCAAATAATACAATAGATACATAATACCCGCAGGTATACCCGTATTTGCGAATTGTACCTTTAAAAAAATAACTAATTATCGTTAACAGAGTCATCACAACCAATACCTGCTGTATAAATTGAAAAATAGGGCGCGAAATCGGTATTTTAGGGACGAAAAGAAGTGTCGCAATATATAAGATAGCTATCTTAAGAATAGGCAGCCGCTCTAATCTTTGTGTAAAACTCAGCTCTTTCATAACTGCCACCGCAACTGTACCTTAACCTCGGATTTTCTATTGCCCTCAATTTGGTCTAATCCAGTCCCGATATGCTCTCGTCCCGGATAATAATAGACCCCATATTTGGCCCATACCTGAAGATGGCGACTTAATCGATACTGTAGGTTGAAATACATTCTCCATCCCCTTGTATTGTACATTCCAAACCCAGAGGCATATAATACGTCTCGCTCATAAGCATAGATCCGATTGTCATAACTTGCCGCATCGAAATACGCAATCCGCATATTCGACTGCAATTTTCCAGTGGTAGACTTCCAAAGTATATCCTGATAATACATATATCCGAAACCATTTTCCTGATACTCTTTTTGGAATAAATTGGCTTCTACCCGGGAGCGAATAGTCCATATTGAACTTAGGCGGTATTGAAATTCTATCCTGAACTGCTGTTTGCCGGTATTCACAAGCCCATGCTCGGTTTGCCCCTCTCCCTGGTAGTTCACTTGTTTCAATCGGTTGCGATAGCGCAACGAAAGTTGGCCTTTTTTGTACCACATGTAACTCAGCTGGCTAAAGAAATCGGCGCCTGTAGATAGCGTATCAGCCTGATACTTTGCTCCTGGAAAACGAAATACATCGGCATAATTCGACCAGAGCAATTTTCTTCCCAGTTGATAGGTAAGTCCCAAATAAGCACCCTGTTCGTTGGAGCTGTTATCCGATTCACCAAATCCTTGTCCATAAAAAGTATGAAAATTCTTCTTGTAGTCCCGAAGCAATATAACCGATGATAAACGTGGATGTAAACTTATGATAGCTCCTGTCAATAATGCTGAACCGCCATCGATACTATTGGCATATTCACCAAATAAATACGTGTTTCGAATCGTATAGTTTACGTATAAACTTATATTTCGGAGCAAATCACCTTCAAAGTCCGCCTCTTGCCGTATAGCATTGCCTTTTGTTTTAAAGGCATTCAATTGAGTCTGATTGAAATGAATACCCATTTTGATCCGTTTATAGCGCCACAATAGATTCAGTCCATAGGCTAGTTGAGATGCAGCATGACGGTATTGCTGTTCGGTTGCTGTCCGATGCAGTCCGGTACTCGCGATTGTTGAAATCGTAGCAGGAGAAGCGATACGGTGAACTTTTCCATCAATGGATCGATAGGAGATATAGGGTGTAACCTCAAATTGACCGATCTGTAGTGTCCCGGCAATGCCCCGCATAAAATTTGCCTCATTTAAGGAAGTATATGACTTTACTCCAATCCCTTGTCTTGCTGTATGCTGTACCAATCCCCCTTTTCCAAAATTCAAACCGTTCCACATACTGAGCCCTTGTCCGAATTGTAAAGCATAGTCGCCGATTACGATATTCCTGAATCGGCCAAAATGCTTTATCGATACACTTAGGCTATAGAAATCAAATCCCATTTTTTGTTTATCCCTAAAAAAGGGCTCCCCGGCATCTTTCTCCATATTGACCGCTAATTGAACCACAGCGTTCAATTGGGCTCTATACCTAAAAGCATAGCGATTGGCATCGCCGAGATAATGGGATTTCGTCGTATCGACAATACGGTACCCTTTTGCTTTTTCGAGTGTCCGGGCATATCGTACCGTAAATTCCTGTTTAAAATTTCTCGATTTCAGGGTTTCAAGAGGAGATCCGGGGCCTACCCTCACAAAAGGTAACAGTAAACTGATTACACGCTCATTAAATCCTTCAATAGACTGTAGTTCAAGCACGTCAATAAAATTTCCTGAAATGGTCCTATGCTCCAGTAGGCGCTCGATCAATAAAGGGTCCAAAAACTGTAATTCTGTGAGTTCTCTTCCATCCGTTTTGTTGAGATCGATCGGGTGTTTGAGATAATGATACCACTTTTCAGTGAATTCACTCAAATCAGCATCTGCTGCGAGCTCATCCGATAAGCTTTCAAATAAATCTTGGAGATCGATTTTTTCATTTGTTTGCGCCAAACAGGTTATTCCAATAAAACAACCTATAAAGAGCAAAATTTTGCTACAATATTTCATAATAGGTTTTAATTAATATTGGCTAAATGCTAGGCGATGAACCCTTTATCCCGGCAGAAAAACGATTCACTCCTATGAAATTAGGAAATATAAAAGAATAAAAAAAGCCTGATGAAAAAATTTCATCAGGCTTTTTCTATTCTTTTATGATCAGATCAATTAAATATCAATTTTCGCATAACGTGCATTTTTCTCGATAAATTCACGACGCGGGGCAACTTCGTCACCCATCAACATCGAGAAGATACGGTCACATTCAGCTGCATTTTCAATTGTCACCTGTCTTAAGGTACGCGTTTCAGGATTCATGGTTGTATCCCATAACTGCTCAGCATTCATCTCTCCAAGACCTTTATAACGTTGTACGTGTACACTATCTTCTTTACCTGATCCTTTCAAACGTTGAATCGCATTGATACGTTGGTCTTCATTCCAAGCGTACTCATGCTCTTTCCCTTTTTTCACCAAGTATAGCGGCGGTGTAGCGATATATACATATCCTCTTTCGATCAATTCCTTCATGTATCTGAAATAGAATGTCAGGATCAAAGTTGTAATGTGGGACCCATCCACATCGGCATCGGTCATGATGATGATGCGGTGATAACGTAACTTTTCAAGATTCAGCGCCTTAGCATCTTCGGCTGTACCCACACTGACGCCTAAAGCTGTAAACATGTTTTTGATCTCCTCATTTTCGTAGATCTTATGTTCCATTGCTTTTTCGACGTTCAGGATCTTACCACGTAAAGGCATGATCGCCTGATGTTTTCTATCACGACCAGACTTGGCAGTACCACCCGCAGAATCCCCCTCGACAAAATAGATCTCACATTTTGTAGGATCATTGTCTTGGCAATCGGCCAATTTACCAGGAAGTCCGGAGCCTCCCATAACGGTTTTACGTTGTACCAAATCACGGGCTTTACGTGCAGCAGCACGTGCTTGAGCCGCAATGACAACCTTTTGAACGATAGATTTTGCCTCACGTGGATTTTCTTCCAGATAAACGCCTAAGATCTCACCTACGGCAACATCTACAGCCCCCATGACTTCAGAGTTACCTAATTTCGTTTTGGTTTGCCCTTCGAATTGAGGTTCTGCAACCTTCACTGAAATTACTGCTGTCAATCCCTCACGGAAGTCATCACCTGTAATTTCTACTTTTAAGTTCTTAAGCAAACCTGACTTGTCCGCATACGCTTTCAAGGTACGAGTCAAACCACGACGGAAACCTGCAACATGTGAGCCACCTTCAATCGTATTGATGTTATTCACATAAGAATGGACATTTTCAGAATAGGTATCGTTATACTGTAAAGCCAGTTCAACAGGGATACCTTGTTTTACGCCTTCAACATAAATTGGTTCTGGAATCAACGACTGACGGTTACCATCCAAAAACTTCACAAACTCTTTCAGACCGCCCTCTGAATAGAATGTCTCTTTCTTTTCAGAACCGTCTTCATTTGCTTCACGCTCATCATTCAACGTCAAACTCACACCTTTATTTAAAAAGGCAAGTTCACGAAGACGATTGGCCAATGTATCGTAATTATAAACCGTTGTCTGCGTGAAAATCGTCGCATCTGGATGGAATGTTACAATAGTACCCGTCTTATCCGAAACACCAACTTCCTTCACATCATATAAGGGTTTACCTATTTGGTATTCTTGCTGGAAAATCTTTCCATCGCGATGAACCTCGGCCTTCAAAAGAGTAGACAGCGCATTCACACAGGAAACACCGACACCGTGCAGACCACCAGAAACCTTGTATGTATCTTTATCAAATTTACCTCCGGCGTGCAATACAGTCATTACAAGCTCTAGAGCTGATTTATTCTCTTTTTTGTTGATCCCTGTAGGAATACCACGACCGTTATCCCGGACAGAAATCGAATTATCTTTATGGATAGTAACGAAGATATCTGTACAATATCCCGCTACAGCTTCATCGATTGAATTGTCAACTACCTCGTATACCAAATGGTGCAATCCTTTTACACCGGTGTCACCAATATACATGGATGGACGCTTACGAACCGCCTCTAAACCCTCTAATACCTGAATATTATCGGCCGAATAGGTGGATGCATTTTTATTTTCTTCGCTCATTGAAAACCTCTTAAATGTAATATTCAAAAATACGAAATTTTGGCCGATTTATCAAGTCCATAAGGAAGTATTGAGCCTATATTCCGAATTATAATACCAGGGATAATTTTACTTTTTTATTACTAAAAACTAGAATTTCGATTTTTTTATGTTAGGTTTGTTTTCAGTAATAATTTGCAAATAACAAAAAAATGAACACTATATTTTCAATTGTATCGAAAGTTTCCTTTGGCCTTTTATTGGTTGGAACTATTGCATCATGTAACCAAGGTGCAAAAACAGCAAACGAACCTGCAAAAAATGATTCCAATACGGTAAGCAAGGAGAGCCAGGAAAGTAACAAAGATAAAATCGTCTATTTAAATTCGGATTCACTTTCTGAAAAATATCAATATTTTAAAGACATTAAATCAAAGCTTGAAAACAAAGTAAAGAAAGCACAAACAGATCTGCAATCCAAAAGTAATGCGTTCCAACGGGAAGTTGCCGAATATCAAAAAAATGCCGCTACAATGTCTGCTCCTGATAGACAAGCTACGGAACAAAAACTGGCACGTAAACAAGATGAGCTTGCACGTTTAGACCAAACAGCTTCTTCTTCCATTGCAAAAGACGAGTCTGAAGAATTCAACAATGTCTATAATAAAATTACTGAATTCCTGAAAAAGCATGCTGCAGAAAATGGCTACAAGTTGGTGCTGACTTATTCGAAGACCAACCCAACTGTATTGTATGCCGACCCATCTTTGGAAATCACGAATGAGGTAATCAAACAGTTGAACGAAGAATATAAATCTTCAAACAAATAGAAGATCATCACAATTAAGGAAAGCCATCGACTAAGTTGATGGCTTTTTTTATTTTCTTTCTTATCTTGTCCTTACTAAAATTAGATTTATGGTCAGAACGATTGTTGAAAAAGAAATCGCAAACTACGAATGGATAGATATAGCTGAGCCAACTTCAGAAGACTTCGCCTTCATCAAAGAGCGCTTCAATTTGAATGAAGCTTCGATCAAGGATTCCAAAGAACCAGAACATCTACCTAAAATTGAAGAATTTGAGAATTATACTTTTGTGATTCTTCGTGTCATGTCGGACAATTTCAAAGAAAATTCAGACAGTATCGGAGAAATCACCGATCGCCTGACCATCTTCTATGGAAGTGATTTTGTGATTACGGTACACAAACGTCGCATCGAGTTTTTAGAAAAACTTAAAAATATTGAATTCACTTCCATCAAGACAAGAAATAGCCGTAAACTGGCTGTATTTATCACGACTGCAGCTGTATTTACCTTTAGCCAAACGTTAGAGCAACTTTCCACACGAATCGATGCTTACGAAGAATTGATATTCCTCAAACGCATGAAACAACAGCCGATACTGAAAAATCTTTATTTTATCAAAAGGCAGATTGATGTTGCGCGAAAGGTCATCTTTCTCTACAGGGAGGTCGTCGAGCATTTTCATTCTTCGTCAAAAAAAGATGTCTATACCCGGGATTTAAAAGATCTGCAGGTCCGGACATCAACCTTGTACGAAAACTTATCGGAAAATGTAGCTCAACTGCTTAATGTGTATTTCAACATCTCATCTAATCACACGAATGAGATTATGCGTATCCTGACAATTTTCTCCGTATTTTTTATGCCCATCACTTTTGTGGCAGGAATTTATGGAATGAATTTCAAAAATATGCCCGAACTTGAATGGTACTATGGATATCCAGTAGCCATGGGGATCATGGTGGCCATATCCCTTGCCATTTATCTGTGGTTCAAAAGAAAAGGTTGGCTATGATAAGCCAACCTTTTTCTTTGCCGTAGTAACCAAAAAATCTTTAAGATAGAATGGCTCGAAATAAGCAACATCCTCAAACTCTTTCCGCTGAAATTTATCAAAGGCCAACGTCGACAGAAAAGCCGCGGAATCATCAAATCCGCTCAATACATTCACTCGATCCGTTGCGTTGAACAAATCTTCAAATTTATCGGCACCCGAACCAAATAAATGGACACGATTGTAGTTCAGCAATAATTCATTGAAATAATCGAAATCGATAATTTCTGCTGATGTTGCTTTCACCAATGCAGCATTATGGTCATAAACAGCCGTATACACTTCCATACGACGGGCATCGATCATGGGAAGATAAGCATCACCTGCTGTTAAACCAAATTGCTCCTTATACCCTAGAAACAAAGCTTCTAACGTATTAATAGCGATTAAAGGTATATCTAACGCATAACAGAGACCTTTGGCCGTAGATACCCCTATACGTAAACCTGTATAAGAGCCAGGTCCCATGCTCACCGCCACAGCACTTAAATCCTGCATCGTTCGGTTAGTCTGTTTAAGGACTTCGGCGATCAAAATAGTCAATTTAGCCGCATGAGCATTAGGTTCATCGAGATCGAGAACCTGTAACGTTTGACCATTTTCACTCAAAGCAACCGAGCAAATCGTGGTTGAAGTATCAATTTGTAAAATTAAATTATTCATCGTCATTATAGAAATCAAGGTACAGGATCATGCCCGTGGCCGCCCCAGGGATTGCAACGTGCAATTCGTTTCAAAGCCATCCACCCACCTTTGAAGGGACCATATTTCAGAATCGCTTCCTTACCGTACTGAGAACAGGTAGGTGTATATCTACAATTAGCGCCTAAAAACGGTGAGATAAAAACTTGGTAGAAACGAATAATAGCCAAGAAAATAAAACTAAACAAGGGTCTAATCCCCTTTTTCCAAATAAACTTCAGCACATTCATCCTGCAATTTTTTCAGCATTTTATTCATTGCGGTGCTAAACACATCATACGCTAAGATCTGCTTGCCTACATATTGAATAGCTAGATACAAAGTTACATTATGTTTCAACAAAAACGGAATCAAATCATTCGATTTTTGTAAACGGTAACTCTCACGCATCATTCGTTTAATCGAATTGCGATCAACTGCTCTTTTGAACCTACGTTTGGATACGGAAATAATAGACTGACTGGAGGGAATATCGTCAGCCTCATTGTTTTTCTCGAAGATAAAAACAATTCTAAATGGATACAAGACAAAAGAAGAACCGCTTTTAAAAAGCGTATCAATACGCCTTTTCGCACATAACCGTTCTTCTTTTGTAAATGTATTTTTCATACGATGACTTAATCTTATTAGAAAAAGCTCTTATAAGCGGCCACCGATCCTTGTCAAAGATTAACCTTTGTGACGGTATTCGTCAGACACTGTAAGACGTTTTCTACCTTTAGCTCTACGTGAAGCTAATACTCTTCTACCGTTTGCAGAGCTCATGCGCTCTCTAAAACCGTGTTTGTTTCTTCTTTTTCTTTGCGATGGCTGAAATGTTCTTTTCATGACGCTATTATGCTAATTTGTTCTTACTTCAATTAATACAAAACTCCCCAAGAGGAATGCAAAAGTAAAGTTTATTTTAGACAAAAACAAACAATATTACGAACATTTAAAGTTAATGTAAAACGGATAAGCTAATTTATTCAGCTACAGCTTCAAAAAACAATTTTTCAACTACCGTAAAATAAAAATCAGCACAGTTTGACTGTGCTGATTTTTATAAATGAAGTATAAACCCTGCCCTATTTATTTTTCAGAATATCTCTGATCTCAGTCAAAAGCGTTTCTTCTTTTGTCGGTGCTGCAGGGGCCGCCGGAGCTGCTTCCTCTTTACGTTTCAACGAATTTAAAGCCTTAATAACACAAAAAATACAGAATGCTACAATTAAAAATTGAATAACCACATTAATAAAGTTTCCATAATTAATAGATACTTCAGCTTGTTTAGTCGCTTCATCAGCAGCTTTCAAAATCAATTTTTTGGATGAAAAATCAACACCCCCAGTTAAATAACCAATGGGTGGCATGATAATATCATCAACCAATGAGGTAACAATTTTACCAAAAGCTCCACCAATGACAACACCGACAGCTAGATCTACTACGCTGCCACGCATTGCAAACTCTTTAAACTCTTTTAAAAATCCCATATTTAAATTTTTTAGTCCATGAATTATGACAAAACTAATAATTGTCACATAAATCTAATTAAAATATGCTAATTTTTTATCGTTAAACTCATATTGTGCTATATTTTCTAACCCATGTCCTACTTTATAAAAAAGACATGTACCCCGCACCCCACTAATTTTTATTAACTTTAATTTCTTATATTTGCCCGTTAACTAGTAAAATATCAAGATATATTGTATATTGTTAGTACTTTATTTCATACAGTAATTAAAGCCCAGCATCAGATAGCATATCTATGAAAAAGATTCTTATAGCAGACGACCACGGCATTGTACGATTAGGAGCCTCCGTTATTATTAAAGAAACTCTTCAAAAAGCAGAAATATTCCAAGCTGAAACCTTTGACGAGGTTCTTGAAAAAATAAAGGTAGAGGATTTCGACCTATTATTATTGGACATTAATATGCCGGGAGGAAATAATATACGTGTCGTTGAGGAAATCCTTCAAATTCGGCCAAGCATTAAAATTTTGATTTTCTCATCTTATGACGAATCACTTTATGCTTTACGTTATATCGAAGCCGGAGCAGTAGGCTACCTAAACAAAACAACAGCTATGGCTGAACTTTCCAATGCTATTTTGGCTATTCAGGATAGAGGAAAGTATATGTCGAGCAACGTACAGGACCTATACATTCAGAAATTGACGCAGAGTAAGTCTGAGCTGACAAAACTAAATCCGTTGGCACGTTTGTCAAATAGAGAGGTGGACGTTGCTAAACAATTGATAAAGGGACTGGGGATTATTGAAGTATCTAGCTTGTTGGACTTAAGCCCTTCAACAGTGAGCACGTATAAAAGCAGAATCTTTGAAAAACTCAATGTTTCTAATATTCCTGAACTTATCGAACTGTTCAGAATACACTCCAACAACTAGTCATTTTGTTGGAGTGTATTTTTATCATACTAAATTAACTCATCCATCGTGACAACAGGAACATCTTTTACGTTCAGATCTTTTAAAGGTTGAGATTTCTTATAAGAATACCCCACCTCTGCTTCTAAATCCCATAGCATCGGTGCCAAAAAGTTAAGACAGGTTGTAAAACCTTGAACCGTTGCAGAAAAATCACCCGTGTCTTTCGAGTTTTTAGCTTCATTTTCGATCTCAAAGGGACCACTGAAACCACGCTCTTGCAATAAGTCAACAAACCCGCGCCAATCCATACTGTCAGATCCGCCAAAGCCTGGCAACATAGCTTCGTAATGATGTCTATCCCAGTCGTGGCCCGGTATACTTACATTCGCTTTTTTAGCCAATTCGGCGTCAACATGCTGCATGGGATACATCCCGCCCCAATCAATACGTGCAGCAGTCTGTAGATTACGCGTAGTCTTCACATGTATACGTTGTAAGCGCGTGATGTCCGTATTACGAATAACGTCTATTGGGTTTGTATTTTGCCAGACATCATGTGAAGGATCATAGATCTCACCATGAGCCTTACTTGGTATCATCGCATACATTAATTTACGAGCAGCAAGCACTGCTGGAAGATTGTTATAGGTAGAGCTATAACGTGATGAGCGCCATCCTTCCATTGGGCAGTTCTCATAAAGGATCGTTACACCTAAACTCTCTGCATAATTAACAATGGGCGCAAATACACGCTTGTATTCTTCAAGATTTTTCTGAAATCCATCAATTTGATTGCCCAATTCATGATTGTAGCCCACAAATGTCCCTACCTTAACGTTATTTGCATCACCTCCCAGCAAATGTGCAATACGGATCAATTTCAATAAATGATTTTGATTCTTCACTCGTTGCTCAGGATCTCCGCCAATCATATTTTCAAAAGCACCAAGCGAAAGTTTTAAATCAGCCTGATTGAACAGCTCAATGATTTCCCTCGCTTTTGCAGGAGTAAAATCATCATAATCCAAATGCGTTGCGGTATGATCTTCACGGGTACCATCTTTTCTAAACACACAAAGGTCTATCCCCCCTGCTCCGATTCTTTTGGTCGTCTGAATCAACTCTGGTAAGGATAATTTATCAAATGCAGAACTCATTACCCATACAGGGTTATTTAATTTTGTCGTCATAGCTTGTATAATTGTCTTATTTCGGTATTTAAAGATACTAAAAAAGCCATCCGATTGGATGGCTTTTTGTTATTTTATGGTGAATCAATTAGTCTACATTATCATGTAGGAAAGAATTGTTCGGTCTAATTTCAGTATTTCCGTCTTCAAAGGAAAGTGTAAAACGAGACACCTGAGATTGTGAAGAATGCGGTGTATCTTGCAATGACATTTGTTTCCGCTTATAAGCAGGCTCGTTTTCCAACTCATGTAGACCATTAGAAGATTTTAGTTTCATGCTCAATTCTTTAAGACGCAAGATGCGTTCTTTTGTACGAACCAGCTGATCTTCAAACGAAACTTGCTCTTCTTCTACCTGAGGGACTTCTACTTGCTCATTTGTTGTACTTGATGAAAATGTAGGTTTTTCCTCATATCCTGACGCAGAAGGAGCTGTGTAAGAATCAAACACTGTTGGCATCTGGAATTGAAACACTGACGGTGAGGTTTTCAACTGAAAATCACTATCTCCAAATGTAGTTTCCTCTTCATAACCACCATCAAAACCCAAATCATGACGTATTACCTGTGGTTCCTCAACAGCTACCTGTTGTTGTACCGCATTTCTGGGAGAAGTGAACAAGTCAGATTGCAAATTATTTGGAGTAGAAGTATTTGTAGAAGGTGCTGGTGTATCCACACGTTGAACCGGAGTTACGAAACTATTCGTAGCTGGAACTTCTCTTGGTGCTACCTGAGAAACAGGTTTGATAAAAGAATTAGCCGGTTCAGCAGTTAAGGGCATAGACACCTTTGTATTTTCACGTTCTTTATCACGTTCTTCAGATGTTTGAAAACCAGTGGCAATAATTGTTACTGACAATTCGTCTTCAAAATTCTCATCAATACAGTTACCCCAGATCAAATCTGCTGACAAACCAGCTTTTTCCTGAATGTAATCCGTAATGATCGCAACTTCATCCATAGTTACTTCTTTCGTTCCAGAAGTAATATTCAATAAAATATAGCGAGCACCTTCAATCTCATTGTCTTTCAACAATGGAGAAGCTAAGGCACCTTCCACTGCACGTAATGCACGATCTTCACCTTCGGCAACAGCATTTCCCATTATGGCAACACCACTATCGTTCATAACAGTGCGAACATCTTTAAAATCGACGTTTACATAACCAGGGATAGTTATTATTTCGGCGATACCTTTTGCCGCGGTAGTCAATATATCATCTGCTTTTGCAAAAGCCGCAGTCATGGTCAAATTACCAAAGATCTCACGAAGGCGGTCATTTGAGATCACAAGATAAGAGTCTACATATTTACGTAATTCCGAAAGTCCTTCCTCCGCTTGTGAACGACGGCGTTTACCTTCAAACGTAAAGGGCGTAGTTACAATCGCAACAGTTAAAATACCCAATTCTTTGGCAGCTTTCGCTAATACAGGACTAGCACCGGTACCAGTACCACCGCCCATACCAGCTGTAATAAACAACATCTTGGTATTGGTACCCAACATACGTTTGATATCTTCAATACTTTCGATCGCTGAATTTTCACCTACATCAGGATCTGCTCCTGCTCCCATTCCTTCGGTCAGACTTATCCCCAATTGAACTTTATTTGGGATCGGGCTCAATTCCAATGCTTGCGCATCAGTATTACACACGATAAAATCTACCCCACTAATTCCTTGTTTATACATGTGGTTTACGGCATTGCCGCCACCACCACCAACCCCAATAACCTTGATTATTGAAGATTGTTCTTTTAACATTTCAAACTGTATTGACATAACTTATCCCTATTTAACTTACAATGAAGATGATATCAAAACGAATCAAACCCACTATATGTAATGTAATAATAATATAATTTCAACAAAAGTTTTCCACATTTGTTAAATTGTGGAAAACTTCAACTATTGTGGAAAACTTACTTCTTATCTAAAAAACTTGCGTCATCGATTTCATTACCGTCTTTGATAAAACGTTTGAACCATGACAATAATCCTTGCTCCTTTTGTTGCTGTTCAGAAACTTCTTTTGTTGTCACCGTAGCGGCCTGCACTTTTTTAGATGGGGCGTGCATTTCTCTCCGGCTATCTTCCTCTTCCTCGTGCGACTGGATTCCCTTGATCAACAAGCCGATACTTGTTGCATACAACGGACTTTTCAATTCTTCAAACAACGGTTTTGGTAAAACCTCGTTCTTAGAAAGATATTCATTCGGAAATCCGATACGACAATCTATTCCAGTAATATATTCAACAAGTTGTACCAAATGTTTTAATTGAGCACCACCACCGGTAATCACAATACCACCGATCAGTTTATTTTCATATCCAGAAGATTTGATTTCATAATACACGTGCTCAATAATTTCCTCCATTCTAGCTTGGATGATATAAGCTAGGTTTTTAACAGAAATTTCTTTTGGTTCACGACCTTTTAATCCGGGCACGCAAATCACCTCATTTTCTTTGTTTTCATCAGCTAAAGCTGATCCAAAGCGAGTTTTCAACAATTCAGCTTGGGAACGCAAAACAGAACATCCCTGACGGATATCTTCTGTGACGATATTACCACCTAAAGGAATCACGGCTGTGTGACGAATAATTCCTTCATGGAAGATGGCAACATCTGTGGTTCCACCACCGATATCTACTAATACAACACCAGCATTTTTTTCGTCTTCATCCAATACAGCTTCTGAAGACGCTAAAGGCTCGAGAATCAATTCAGCAACTTCCAGATTGGAATTATCAATACATTTTTTGATGTTTTTAATATCAGTTACACGTCCCGATATAATATGGAAATTTGCTTCAATACGACGCCCCGCCATACCGATAGGTTCGCGAATCCCCGGCTCGTTATCTACCGTAAATTCCTGTGGTAAAACATGTATAATTTCTTCTCCTGGAGGCAGTACCAGTTTATACATATCCGAAATCAGTCGTTCGATATCGCGTCGAATGATTTCGTCGTCACCATCGGTTTTGGTAAATATTCCACGGTGTTGAATACTTTTGATGTGTTGGCCAGCAATTCCCACATTCACCACTTTAATATCCACATTAGACTGCGCTTCGGCTATCTCAACAGCCTCTAAAATACTTCCCACAGTTTTCTGGATATTAGCAACTACTCCGCGGCTTACACCGGCAGAGTCCGCTTTCCCCACACCTAATAATTCAATTTTGTTTCCTGAGCTACGTCTCCCAACCGTAACACAAATTTTGGTAGTACCAATATCGAGTCCCACGATAATTGGGTTTTCTCTTTCAATTTCTGCTGCCTTTGAGTTCATAATTTCCTGTATTGTTGCTGTATTACTATAATGTATTATTTGCTACTTTTTTTGTTTGATCGCCTGAAAAACTCCAGTTTCCTCGTTTTTCACAGATGATCTGACCTCCATATTTCACATTGACAACACCGTAAGCATTTATACCTACCTTTGGCATGATCTGCGTATAAAAGGTCTTTAATAATTCAAATTTTTGTTCCAATGAATCTGCCGATCCAACAATTAATTGCTGTGTCCCTACACGAGGTACAAGTTCAATATCCTTATCCGAGTTCACATATATCTGCACAACCTGATTACTCCATAATTCGTCATTTTTGATAAATTCAACGACCTTAACCAAATCTTTAACCAATGGTGTTGCTATGGTATCCAGTGCTTCATTATATCCTTCTGCGATATTCCCTGTTGCAACCATGATGTGCGGTATATACTTCAACGTTGTCGGTATCTTCAATCCTTTGGGGTCAACATAAAACTCCTTTCCATTTTTGTTGATGATCCGCATGACAGCCTCGCGCTGATTAATATTAATTCTGATCGTACCATCCATATCGGCATGTATACTGGCATCGGACACATAAGGTAATTTACGTAAGGTTTTTTCAACTTTCTGAAAGGGAATTCCATTGACTTTCTTTCCCACGAAACTACCATAGTTATGTTCTATTAACTTAGAGATATCCGCCTGATCAATAAAGGCTTCTGTACCTTCAATGACAATCTTAATATCTTTACAAACTTGCTGCTCATCACGTTTCCCCACAATAGTCATAATCACGACGACAACAATTACACCTATAAAAAATAGTGTAAAGTAGAGGACACGATTCCATTGTATGTTACGTAATTTTTTAAGCATGCTCTAAAATTGCCTGTAACGGTTTAACCAATTTGTCAATATCACCTGCCCCAACTGTAACAATCAGTTCCGGCTTTTCATCGCGTGCAAATTCCAAGACTTCTTCTGCAGTTACAAGCTGTTTTTCCGCTGCCGTAATTTTATCCAATAACCAACTCGAATTGATCCCTTCAATAGGAAGCTCCCGTGCAGGATAGATTTCCATTAACAACAGCTTGTCAGCCATGGACAATACCTCGGCGAAACCATCCACAAAATCCCGCGTACGCGTAAATAAATGCGGCTGAAAGACCACATTTAACTTTTTCGTAGGATACAATTTCCGCATCGAAGTTAAAAATGCACGCAGTTCCTCTGGATGGTGCGCATAATCATCAATATACACCGCTCCAGGTTTACGGACAATATATTCAAACCTTCTTTTCACGCCTTTAAATGTCGTCAACGCTTTCTTAATAGCTTCGTCTGCAATTCCAAGTAAACGGGCTACCGCAATCGCAGCTACCGCGTTTTCAACATTGTGGATACCAGGGATACCCAAATGAATATCATCTATTCGTCCGTTGGTATCTTGGTAATCAAAAAAGAACTCTCCATCGCGTACATGCACACTGGAAGCATATGCATCAGCGATTTCATGGCCTGAATAACTTATTTGCCCCTCAAACTCGAGGCCTTTTTTTATAATACGTGTACCTCCTTCAACAACTTTATCCAAGAACATTTGGAACGATTCAAGCAAATGGCTCCGATCGCCATAAATGTCCAGATGATCCGCATCAGAAGAAGTTACTATTGCGATATTGGGGTGAAGCGTCAGGAATGAACGATCAAACTCATCAGCCTCAACCACAACTGTATTATTATTTCCATAAAGCACATTGGTACCGTAGTTAGAACTGATTCCACCCAAAAAGGCCGAACAGTCGTAGCCCGAATCTTTCAATACATGTGCCACCATTGTAGAAGTTGTCGTTTTACCATGTGTACCAGCAACCGCTACTGTAAATCTACTTTCACTAATGATCCCCAAAACTTGAGATCGTTTATAGAGCGTATGTCCTTGTGATTCAAAAAAAGCTTTAATCTTCGAATCTTTAGGAATAGCCGGTGTAAAAATGACTAATGTCTCCGTCGTAGGTACGTTAAAAATAGCATCAATCGTATTGATATCATCCTGATAGGAGATCGCGATCCCTTCCTTGACTAAGGTTTTAGTCAGCTCAGTTTCTGTACGGTCATATCCATCCACCTCACAGCCCAAATGCTTAAAATAGCGTGCAAGGCCACTCATGCCTATACCACCTATTCCGATCAAGTAAACTTGTTTTATTGCATCTAGATTCATACTTCGTCTATTTTTTTTTAACCAATTTATACACCTCCTCGGCAATCTGCACATCAGCATTCAACTTACCGAGTTTTTTAATATTCCCACTTAATTGTGAGACATGATCTGCGTCTTTTAATAAAGTTAAAGCAGCAGGTATTAAGTCTCTTTGTGCATCACTATCCTTCACCAGTAATGCAGCACCTTTATTGACCAATGCCATTGCATTTTTGGTCTGATGATCTTCGGCCACATTGGGTGAAGGCACAAGGATAACAGGTTTTCCAACCACACAGAGCTCAGAGATGGTACCGGCTCCAGCACGGCTAATAATCAAATCTGCCGCAGCATAAGCATAATCCATGCGCTGAAGAAAGGCCAGCATCTTGATATTACCTGGAAGTTTACCTGTCAACTCCGCGTGTAGGTTTTCAACATAGAAACTACCGCATTGCCAAATCAGCTGCACTTCTTCCTCCTTTAGCTCATTCAGGTAAGCAACAACACTTTCATTTAATGTTTTAGCCCCCAAACTACCGCCAAGTACCAAAATTGTTTTTTTGTGTGGATCTAACGCAAAGAACGCTAAGGCCTCCTCTCTTTTTCCCGCTATCGCAATAGACTCGCGTCTTATTGGATTGCCGGTGAGCAATACTTTGTCCGCAGGAAAGAATTGCTCCATCCCCTCATAAGCCACACATATTTTTGCAGCCTTAGCACCAACTTTTTTGTTGGTTACACCAGCATAGGAATTCTGTTCTTGCACGACTGTTGGCACCTCCAGCTTATTGGCCATCATTAGCAATGGACCTGAAGCAAAACCACCTACCCCTACAGCCACATCCGGTCTAAAATCCTTAATTATGCTTTTTGCTTTATTTAAACTTTTCATAAGCTTAAACGGCAAAAAGATATTCTTCCACAGCTGCTTTCTATTGATTCCCTGAATGTCGAGTCCAACAATCTTATATCCTGCTGCGGGCACTTTATCCATTTCCATCCGGCCATTGGCACCCACAAATAGAATTTCATTTGCAGGATCCATTGCCTTCAACGCATTTGCAATTGAAATCGCCGGAAAGATATGTCCTCCGGTTCCACCACCACTGATAATTACGCGAATTGCCATGCTTAATTTATTATTATGCAGGAATAGATCCTATAACCACTTTTTTCGGTTTAGGCTTTTCATCCAGCTCTTCTTTACCTTTTAATTCTTCAATATTTCTACTCACACTCAGGATGATTCCCAAGGCGACACTCGTAAATAAAATCGAGGTTCCTCCCATACTCACTAGTGGAAGCGGAACCCCCGTTACTGGTCCCAATCCGACGGCAACAGCCATATTGGCCAAAGCCTGAATTGTCAAACTAAATCCCAAACCCGCAGCCAGAAAAGTACCAAAAGCTTTGGGACTCATCGTGACAATACGTATACATCGATACATAAATGCCAAATACAGAAATAGCAGAATCACCCCCCCGACTGTTCCATATTCTTCAATGATAATCGCGTAAATAAAATCGGAATAAGGGTGCGGCAACACATTACGTTGCACACTATTTCCCGGTCCTTTTCCAAAAAGCCCACCAGTTGCTATAGCAATTTTCGCATTGTTTGCCTGATAATTTTTATCATCCTGGAAGGATACCGTTTTATCCACTTTTTCAGTATGAAAAAAAGATTTTACCCGGCTGATATAAGTCGTTCTACGGGGACCAAAGAAGATAACCATCATAAGGAGCACCCCTCCGCCACAACAAACAATGGCAATCTGCTTAAAACTAATCCGTCCGATCAAGAGCAATAAAACACTCACGCCAAACAGCATCAATGCGGTAGATAGATTGGCCAAGGCAATCAGAATAAACACACCACACACCGACCCCATAATGGGTAAGAACGATTTTTTCACATCTTTGATCTCTTCCTGCTTCCGGGATAACATCCTTGCAAGAAAGACGATAAGTGACAACTTTGCTAAATCCGATGTTTGAAAGGTCAAACCTATACCAGGGATAGTCAACCAACGACTAGCTTCATTAACTTTACTTCCGAACAACAGCGTAAACAACAATAAAGGGATTGTAATACCCATCATTATTTTGGATATACCCGCATAATACCGATAATCTAACTTGTGAGAAAGATACATCAGGACAAAGCCTATGGCAATGATAGAGAAATGCTTTAACAGATACATTTCAGTCCCTTTCCCTTCTTTATAAGCCAAGGTACCCACCGAACTGTATACAGCCAAAAGTGACCATCCCGATAAGATAATCACAATGATCCATATCCATCGATCACCCTTCAATTTAGACATTATATTCTGTAGCATATCCTTCCTCCTCTTATTGGGTTACACCATTTATAATTCCATTACAGCAGCCTTAAATTTATCGCCACGATCTTCATAATTCTTAAACCAATCAAAACTAGCGCAAGCAGGAGACAATAAGACGGTGTCACCTTTTTGAGCTAAGTGGGACGACAATACCACGGCATCTTGCATGGAGGTACTGTTGACAATAATCTCCACATCTTGTTCAAATGCTTTATGAATTGCAGCCGTATCTTTTCCTAAACAAACGATAGCGCGCACCTTGTCTTTGACCAAATCAGCAAGCATACTGTAATCGTTTCCTTTATCCACGCCACCCAACAACAACACGATTGGTGTAGAGAAACTTTCCAAAGCATACCATACCGAATTTACATTCGTCGCCTTTGAATCGTTAATGTAATTTACACCGCCGATACAGGCTACATGTTCAAGGCGATGTGGAATATTCACATACGATCCCATACTTTCTTTCATCACTTGATTTCTCAATTCCTGCACTTTCGCAATTAACCCAGAAGCCATGCTATTATAAATATTATGCTTCCCCTGCAATGACAATTCCTCAGCTCTCATAGTGAATGTATCGTTATTTGGTGTATTAATAATTATTGTTTTGTTGGCATTTAAATAAGCCCCCAATTCAACAAGTTGTTCTTGTGTAAAAGGCAAATAGGTCCCTTTACTATGATGTCTTTCCAATCCTTTAACTGTTTCCGGATCGTCCAGGCAGTATATAAAATAATCCTTCTCCGTTTGATTCTGAATCATTCTGAATTTTGAATCCACATAATTTTCCATTTTATGGTCATAGCGATCCAAATGATCAGGAGTAATATTCAGTATAACAGCAACATCTGCTCTAAAATGGTACATATCGTCCAGCATAAAGCTCGATATTTCCAATACATAGCAATCGAACTGTTCTTTAGCCACCTGCAATGCAAAGCTTTTCCCGATATTACCTGCCAATCCGACGTTTAAACCGCCATGCTTAAGCATTTCATAAGTCAACATCGTCGTCGTAGACTTTCCGTTTGACCCTGTAATACAGATTAACTTTGCATCCGTATATTGCGCCGCAAATTCAATTTCTGCAATCACAGGTATATTCTTTGCTCTCAATGCAACGACCAATGGTACGGTCGCTGGAATACCAGGGCTTTTTACAACCAGTGCAGCATTCAAGATACGGCCTTCGTCATGTTGACCTTCTTCGAAAGCTATTCCCTCCGCTTTTAGTTGTTCCTTATAGTGGTCTGCAATAAGCCCTTTATCTGACACAAATACATCAAATCCCTTTTCTTTCCCAAGAATCGCCGTTCCAACACCGCTTTCGCCTGCCCCTAAAATGACCAAACTTCCAGATTGAGGATAATATGTTGTTGCAATATTTGACATCATTATCTAATTTTCAATGTTACAATAGTAAGAATGGCCAATATGATTCCTACAATAACAAAACGTGTTACAATTTTCGCTTCATGATACCCCTTCTTCTGAAAGTGATGGTGCAATGGTGACATCAAAAAGATCCGTCTACCCTCACCATATTTCTTCTTCGTGTATTTGAAATACGACACCTGAAGAATAACCGAAAGGTTTTCCAACAGAAACACACCACACAAAATTGGGATCAATAATTCTTTCCGGATCAAAATAGCAAAGGCAGCAATAATACCGCCGATCGCTAAACTTCCCGTATCACCCATAAAAACTTGAGCAGGATACGTATTATACCATAAGAAACCTACGCAAGCGCCAACAAATGCCCCAGCGAAAATCACGAGTTCTCCGGAATTGGGGATATACATAATATTGAGGTAATCTGAAAAGATCACGTTACCCGACACGTACGCTAAAATGGCTAAAGTAACACCAATGATAGCGGATGTACTCGTGGCTAAACCATCGATACCGTCCGTAATATTTGCGCCGTTTGAAACTGCCGTAACGATAAAAATAACAACAACTAAAAAGACGATAAAAGTCAGATAATCGCTCTGTAGTCCAAATATTTTAAACACCTTGGCATAATCAAACTCATTATTTTTATAAAACGGAATATTCGTCTTCGATGATTTTACGTTTTCAGCGTAGGTCTTCTCACCTGTACCTTCATTGATAACCACTTCAACAGGCTTGGTAGAGGTTGGTTTATCGACCCCTTTTCGAACTACGATATCTGGATGAAAGTACATCGTACAAGCAATTATTGCTCCCAAGCCAACTTGTCCAACAACTTTAAACTTACCAGCTAAGCCTTCTTTATTATGTCGAAAGACCTTGATATAATCATCTAAAAATCCAATTGCGCCCATCCAAAGTGTTGTCACAACCATGATAATCACATAGATATTCGTCAATTTAGCAAATAACAAGGTAGGGATAAGAATACCTGCAATAATGATGATCCCACCCATTGTCGGCGTACCAGCTTTCTTTTTTTCTCCTTCAAGCCCCAAATCACGAATTGTCTCTCCAACTTGCTTATTATGCAAGAATTGAATCAATTTTCCCCCAAAAACCGTGGTAATAATCAATGAAGCGATTACAGCCATAGATGTCCTAAAAGAGATGTATTGAAACAAACCTCCTCCAGGTATATGAATATATTCGCTAAGCCACGTAAAAAGATGGTATAACATATTTCTATTGTTCGTTAAATGTATTCTCTAAAACTTCTTTATCATCAAAATGATGTCTTACACCATTTATATCTTGATATTTCTCATGCCCTTTTCCTGCAACCAGGATAATATCCCCAGGATTAGCCAGCTGATATGCTGTCCTTATCGCTTCCTTACGATCAGCTATAGAAAGCGTCTTCGCCTTTTGGTCTGCTGCCACACCGGCTTCAATATCTTTAATAATCTGATAAGGATCTTCTGTACGCGGATTGTCGGACGTAATCAAAAATCGATCACTATAACGCAGAGCCGCTTCAGCCATTTCAGGTCGTTTAGTTTTGTCCCGATCGCCTCCGCATCCCAATACAGTAATAATTTTTTGTTCTGGACGTCGCAATGAACTGATGGTCTTCAATACATTTTCAACTGCGTCAGGAGTATGCGCATAGTCCACAATTCCAAAAACACCAGAAGTCGATTTCATCGTTTCAAACCGCCCCTCTGCCCCCTTCAAGGTACTGAGTGCGGTCAATACTTTCACCGTTTCCTGCTCAAGCAAGATAGCGGCACCATAAACCGCCAAAAGGTTATATGCGTTGAAATCGCCGATCAATTTTACCCATACTTCCTGTCCATCAACACTCATCAACATACCATCGAAATGGCTTTCGATCACCTTTGCTTTAAAATCCGCTCCAGAACGTAAGCCATAGCTTTTCCGATGTGCCACTGTATTTTGAAGCATGACCTGACCATTTCTATCGTCAGCATTCGTCAAAGCAAAAGCATTCGCATCCAGATCGTCAAAAAACTTCTTTTTCGCTTTAATATAGTTATCAAAAGTTTTATGGAAATCCAGGTGATCATGCGTAATGTTCGTGAATATTGCACCCGCAAACACCAAGCCTGCAATACGTTCCTGAACGACAGCATGCGAACTAACCTCCATAAACGCATAATCACAGCCATCATCAACCATATCCCGTAACAATTTATTCAATTGAATAGGGTCTGGTGTTGTATGCGTTGCTGGTATAATCTTTGTTCCAATTTGGTTTTGTACTGTAGATAATAAGCCTACATGGTAGCCTAGCTCAGTAAACAGCTGAAACAACAATGTGGCTACTGTCGTTTTACCATTCGTACCGGTCACCCCAACAAGTTTCAACTGCTCAGCAGGATTTTCGTAGAAATTAGCCGCAGCAACCCCTAAAGCATAAGCAGAATCAGCCACCAAGATATAAGCGACAGAGTCTAACGTCTCTTCGGGCAACTCCTCTACAATAACGGCTCTTGCTCCCGAGGTAATTGCCTTGTCTACAAACAAGTGACCATCTGTTTGAACACCCCGCACTGCGATAAACAAACTTCCCAACTCCACTTTTCTGGAATCAAAGCACAAAGAGTGCACATCAACCTCTTCGAGGTTCCCTACAACCTGCTGTACAGGGATAGCATGCAATACTTTTTTTAAATCCATCATTTACTTAAGTTCTAAATTTATCGCCGTTCCAAAAGGCAGTTTTTGCCCCGCAGCTAACGACTGTATTCCAACTCTTCCTTTTCCCGTCACGTGCGCCTTAAATCCGGCATTCTCCACAACATATAAAGCATCCATCAAACCCATGCCAACCACATTCGGAACAATTCCTTCTTTATATTTTAAATCCATAAATGGCACGCCTCGTGTAGAGGTATCCACCTCTCCTCGGCCAATTGTATCCCAATTCACGGTATTAATTCCCAACCTATCGTACACTTTTTTACTAGCTTCCTTCGAACCCTGCAAAGTCAATGGCATTCTTCCGCCTACATTGACCGCTTTAAACGTCTTTTTCCCCTCCATTTCCATATCGTTTGCATATACCATGTCTGCAAGCTCTTTAAACACGGGCCCTGCAATCGATGCACCATAGTATCCATTTCTCGGGTTACGGATTACCACAATAATGGAATATTTTGGATCCTCCGCAGGAAAATACCCCGCGAATGAAGATTGATATCGTCTGGCACCGTACCCTCTCGAACCATCAGCCATCTGTGCTGTACCTGTTTTACCACCAGAGCTATATAACGGACTAGCAACACTTCTACCTGTTCCTTCAGTCATAACACCTTCCATCATTCCCCTCACCTCTGCTAAAGCATGATCCGAAGCGATCTTTTCGTTAATCACTTTCGCTTGAAACGTTTGAATTGTATTTCCTAAATGCCGAATTTCCTTAACAAATAGCGGCGCTATCAACTTTCCGTTATTTGCGACAGCATTATAAAATGTCAACGTTTGCAATGGTGTAATTTTCATTTCATAGCCGTAAGCCATCTGTACCAACGATAACCCGCTCCAGCTTTTGCTTTTCGACGTTTTCACCAAAGGCACACCTTCTCCGGGAATCTGTAGATCGAGCGTCTTACCAAAACCAAAAGAATGTAGCTTTGATGTAAACTGATCCGGGTTATCCTTATAAGCTTGATATACAAACTTCGTAACACCCACATTCGACGACTCCTCAAAAGCCCTTTTCGCTGAAATTATAGACTTCTTAGGCGCATGTGAATCACGAATCGTATGCTTATAAATTGGCCAGTTACCATTACCAATATTCACAGTTGTACTCGAGTCTATTTTCTTATCATCAATCAAAGCCAGATAAGAAGCTAACTTAAATGTTGAACCTGGATCTGCACTTTGTGCTATTGCAAGATTGAACTTTTCACGGTAGACTCCGTCTTTATCGCGCATAAAATTAGCCACCGCACGCACCTCGCCTGTTTTCACCTCCATCATCACAACACAGCCCTCATCCGCATTACTCGTAATCATCTGCTTCTCCAGAGCCCTTTGCGCCATATCCTGCATATTCACATCAATAGTAGAGATAATATCAGACCCATCAACCGGGGCAACCTCAATATCTTTGTTAACAGGAATCCATACCCCACCAGCAATACGCTGCATTAACCTCTTTCCGCTTCTTCCGTCGATATATTCGCCATATGCCCCTTCCAAACCAACATGAATATTTTCTTTCACATTTTTATAACCGATGGTTCTCGCAGCGAGATTGACAAAAGGTAAAATACGCTTATTCTGCCTATCTGTAATCAAACAACTTGGAAAACGTTCTTTATTGACACGTGCAGATTTAAGTAAAGGGAATTGTTTTACCCGCTTTAAATCTTGGTGTGACACATTACGTTTGAGCAACAAGTAGCGCTGCTTTTTATTCCGTGCCTGTTTTAATAATGTCAAATACTGCCGAGATGATTTATCTTTAAAAAAATCAGCAAGTTTAATAGCCAAGGAGTCAACTTTCAAATTGAAATACTCTTCATCTTCTTCGGGAATCGCCATTGCATCAAAACGAAGCTCATATTCAGGCACCGAAGTAGCCAATAAGCTTCCGTCATTTGAATAAATATTACCACGAGCAGCTTCCACCTCCCGTTCCTGAATAGAAAGGCTATCCGCTAAAGCTTTCCAATGCTCTCCATCGACATACTGCAACTTGGCCATTTTTCCAAATACCAAAAACGCAAGTAGTACGATAAGCCCAAAAGCAAAATAGACACGCACAAGAATCGTATTTCTGATACTCATAACTCTTCCTATTTATCTTCTTTATTCTCTATAACTTCAATCTTGATCGGTGGTTCCACACGCTCTTTCAACCCCAAAGAATCGACACGTTTGGCAATTTCTGTCTGTGTAGACATTTTCATCAGTTCGGCAGAGAGAGACTTATGATCCCAGCCCAATTCCTTTACCTCTTTACTCACTTTATCGATACTCCGAATAGTTCGCTCTGCAAAATGACGATTGGAAATATACAGTAACATCAGAAAGGCAACAAAAGCTCCGAAAGGCAAGTAATGCAATATTTTATTTAACGAAAGGTCTCCAACGGTAAAAAGCGTTTTAATAAACGCTTCTGTTTCTTCCGCCTTTTCCTCGACAGTTTCTTGCAGTTCCTCCTGAACTTCTTCACTCAATTCTTTCTGTCTTATCGTATTTCTGCTCATCCTCTCGCTCCATTTTTAAGACAAATTCAACTTTTCAGCAATACGCAGTTTCGCACTGCGCGATCTATTATTTATCGCCAACTCTTGTGCAGATGCCGTAATTGCTTTACGGCTCAACACATGAAATGGCTTAATTTCATTTCCAAAAAAATCCTTTTCAACTTCCCCTTTAAACTTACCTTTGGCCATAAAATTCTTAACCAAACGGTCCTCCAAAGAGTGATAGGACATCACAGCCAATCGGCCCTCAACACGGAGTACATCAACTGTCTGCAACAAAAATTCCTGCAACGCCTCCAACTCGCGATTCACTTCGATACGAAGAGCCTGAAATACCTGCGCATGGTACTTATGTTCTTTACCCTTTGGAACCATACGTTGAATCACCTCTTTCAATTCAGCAACAGTCTGGATCGGCTGTGACAAACGCGCAGTAACAATTGTTTTCGCAAGCGATTTAGCGTTCATGATTTCACCATACATACCAAAAATACGATGCAGATCCTCCTCCGAATAGGTTGCCAAAAGCGACTTTGCATCCAAATCGCCCACCTGATCCATACGCATATCCAAGTCTGCATCAAAGCGAATAGAAAAGCCACGATCTGCAGCATCGAATTGATGCGAAGAAACACCTAGATCTGCTAAAATACCATCTACAGAACGTACACCTTCCAAACGAAGGCTATTCTTTAGAAACCTAAAGTTTTGGTGTATCAACGTAAAGCGAGGATCGTCAATTGCATTTTCCAACGCATCCGGATCCTGATCAAAAGCAAACAACTTCCCCTTCGGCCCTAATCTCTTCAGAATCTCTCGAGAATGGCCACCACCACCAAAAGTCACATCCACATAAATACCATCCGGCTTAATAGCCAAAGCATCCATGCATTCTTGTAACATTACCGGAACATGATATACATTCTCCATACGCTTATAGTCCAAAATTAATATCTCCCATTACCTCCGCAGCCAAAGATGATATATCCTCTACACCGCCATCACCCATCAATTCCTCATACCCTTCTTTTGACCAAACCTCAATCTTATTAAATTGACAAGCCAAAACCAGCTCAGTGCTTATTCCTGCAAATTCCAGCAAACTTTTGGGCAACAAAACACGACCCGCAGCATCCAATGTCAATTCCGTAGCGCCACGCGTAAAAGCACGGACAAACGCCCGAACTTTAGGATCGAATTGATTCAATTTAGCCAGTTTAGCCGTCATCAAATCCCACTCTTCCCTTGGATAAAATACAAGATGTTTCTCAAAACCGCGATTCACCACAAGACCATCCCGCTCTACATGAGGCATTTGCCTCTTGAGCGCAGCTGGTAACACCATTCTTCCTTTGGCGTCTAACTTGCATTCGAATTCTCCGATCAACTGAGTCATGTCGTCAATTATCCTATTCTAATTTAAATGTAAAAGTATACACTTTCTCCCACTTTCCCCCACTTTATAACATAAAAAAGTTTTCCACATCAACAAATCGCTACAACAAACAGAAGTCGACTTCAAAAAAAACACATGTAAAACCTTATTTACAAGCAGTTAAAAGCCAATTTTCCTGAAAAATAAGCTATTACGCCAGAAGTGATTTTTTGCTCTTTTTTTATCAAAATCAGCAATGAATTGTAAAAATTTCCTCTTTAGAAATTTAATTTTAGCCAATTTTTGTCCCAAAAGGGGGCAAAGTGGGAGGAGTCAAAAACAGAAACAAAAGATGTGGCAGAAAGTGGGAGAAGGCTCCTCAAATAACCTGAACAGAATTCGTTATTGTCGAGTAAAACCAATAATTTTGCGTCAAATATAATTTTCATAACGATATGCACAGAACACACACTTGTGGAGAATTAACACTAGCTGACTTAGGGAAAACGGTTACCCTAAGTGGATGGGTTCAAAAATCGCGCGATTTGGGCGGTATGACTTTCATCGATGTTAGAGACCGATATGGTATCACACAATTAACGTTCAATGCAGATGATGATGCTTCCTTGCGCGCAAGTGCCCGTGAGCTCGGAAGAGAATATGTCATCAAGGTAACTGGAGAAGTTATCGAACGCTCTAATAAAAATGCTAAAATCTCCACTGGAGATATTGAAATCAAGGTTTCAAATCTTGAAATATTAAATGCCGCTAAATTACCTCCTTTTACAATAGAAGATGAAACAGATGGTGGTGATGACATCAGAATGAAGTTCAGATACCTGGATTTGCGTCGTAACCCCGTACGTGAAAACCTTATTTTACGTCATAAGACCTCACAAGAGGTACGCCGTTATCTTGACTCCCAAAACTTCCTGGAAGTAGAAACTCCATACCTGATTAAATCAACTCCGGAGGGAGCACGCGACTTTGTCGTACCTTCCCGTATGAATCCTGGAGAATTTTATGCGTTACCACAATCCCCACAGACCTTCAAACAATTATTGATGGTTTCAGGATTTGATCGCTATTTTCAAATTGTAAAATGTTTTCGTGATGAAGATTTGCGTGCAGACCGCCAACCAGAATTCACGCAAATAGACTGTGAAATGTCTTTTGTAGAACAGGAAGATGTATTAAATATCTTTGAAGGACTTGCAAAACATATCTTCAAAACAATCAAAGGTATCGACTTAGGCAATGTTCCGCGTATGACTTACGCAGATGCGATGCGCCTTTACGGATCAGACAAACCGGATATCCGTTTCGGAATGCAGTTTGTTGAACTAAACGAGGTTGCCAAAGGAAAAGGTTTCCCTGTATTTGATGCAGCAGAGTTAGTGGTTGGTATCAATGCGGAAAATTGTGCACATTATACCAGAAAACAACTGGATGCATTGACAGATTTTATCAAGCGTCCACAGATTGGCGCAACAGGCTTGGTATATGCGCGTGTGAATGAAGACGGTTCAGTGAAGTCGTCCGTTGATAAATTTTTCACACCAGAACAACTGTCGGCAATTGCAGAAGCGTTCCACGCGAAACCTGGCGACCTATTGTTAATTATGGCTGGTGGAACAGACAAAGTTCGCAAACAACTCAATGAATTACGCCTTGAAGTTGCGTCACAACTTGGTTTCCGCAACAAAGAAACCTTTGCTCCATTATGGGTTGTTGATTTTCCACTATTGGAATGGGACGAAGAAAGTGGCCGTTTCCATGCCATGCACCATCCGTTCACATCTCCAAAACCGGAAGACATCCCACTTTTAGATACCAACCCTGGAGAAGTGAGAGCAAATGCCTATGACTTTGTTTTAAACGGTGTAGAAGTAGGCGGTGGATCAATCCGTATCCACGACAGAGACCTTCAATCGCTCATGTTCAAACATTTGGGATTCAGCCCTGAAGAAGCAAAAAAACAATTTGGATTCCTGATGGAAGCCTTTACCTATGGGGCTCCCCCACACGGCGGATTGGCTTTTGGCTTTGACCGACTCGTATCCTTATTGGCAGGTTTAGATTCCATCCGCGACGTGATTGCCTTCCCAAAAAACAATTCGGGAAGAGATGTTATGATTGACGCACCGTCAACCATTCACCAAGAGCAACTGGACGAGCTAAGCTTAAATATTGCGATAAAAGCATAAATTATTTAACTCGATTTTCGAGAAACAATTTATTAACAGTATATTTAAAAGTTGGTAATTTTTACCAACTTTTTTTGTGAAAAATTAGCAGATTAGATGGCAGAGAGTACCGCTAATACGTTTATTAAGGAAAGTGCGCAAAAAGCATTTGACACCAAACACCGCGATATTATCAATTACAATATCGACAAATACAGCATGGCTTTCGAAAAAGGCAAGAGCAAATTTGCGGACCTTGAAAATAGTAAGATAAAAGCGAACCTGATCAAATGGAAGGTCATGGAAAATCTCGATCGCTATTTGTTGCAATTTGAAGCAAACTTCACGGCTCGAGGCGGAAAAGTAATCTGGGCCAATGATGCTACGGAAGCCTTGGACGAAATCTATTCGATCATTGCACGTAAAAAAGCAAAATCTGTCGTAAAGTCAAAATCGATGGCGACAGAAGAGATTGAGCTTAATCATTTTCTGGCTTCCAAAAATATTGAAGCCATAGAAACTGATCTTGGCGAGTATATCATTCAGCTGCTGGATCAAAAGCCCTATCATTTTGTTACACCGGCCATGCATTTGAGCCTGGAAGATATTGCCAAGCTTTTTCACGAAAAATTTGACACACCACTAGATGCATCTGCGGAGCAACTTACAATGAAGGCCCGTGAATTACTTCGAGATCGTTACCTATCGGCAGAAATTGGGATTACTGGAGCCAATTTCTTAATTGCTGAAACTGGAAGTATAGCAATTACCGAAAATGAAGGAAACGCCCGATTGACATCGACCTTCCCCAAAACACATATCGCCGTCGTTGGAATAGAAAAAATCATTCCCAATGTACAAGATTTAGAAGTCTTTTGGCCACTCCTGTCCACACATGGCACGGGTCAAAATCTAACAGTATACAATACGCTACTCACTGGGCCAAAACAGCCTTATGAATCAGATGGCCCCGAAGAAATGTATGTTATACTGCTTGACAATGGCCGCAGCAAGCTCTTAGCGCAAAAAGAACAACGTCAGGGTTTGTACTGCATCCGTTGTGGCGCCTGTCTGAATGTATGTCCAATCTACCAGAACATCGGTGGACATACCTATGAAACGACTTATCAAGGACCTATTGGATCGTTGATATCGCCGCATTTAAATGGCATGAAGGAATTCAAACACCTGAGCTACGCCTCCACACTCTGCGGAAAATGCACCGAGGTCTGCCCCGTTGGTATTGACATACAGCGCATGCTTCTCGTCAACAGAAAAGATTCAGTTGATCAGGGGCTGGCAACAAAAACGGAACAAAAAGTCTGGCAGTGGTTCACCTACGGGATAATGCGAAGAAAACTGATTGATTTCTTTGGCGGAAAATTCAAGAATTTCTTCCTCAAAAAACTCTTTCAGAAAACCTGGGGAGATCAACGGGAACTACCAAAATTGGCAGACAAATCTTTCTCTAAACAATGGAAAGAACATCAAAAAAATAAAGAATAACAAAAAAGAAAGAGGGAACCAATGGTTCCCTCCTCTACTAACACTCACCACTATTTAATATGAAAACTATCCTTGTTTAATTGTTATGAAGCTTTTACTTCAGCATCATTTGTTTTATTCACTTCTCCTTTTCTAAAGTCCTTTCTTTTCAGCTGTCTGTCTCTTTTCCAATGTTCTTTGTGCATTTTACGATTTTCAGCATAGGAATCCTTTAACGTTTTTTGTTGCTCTGGAGTTAACATTCCCATCATTTTTTCATGTTCTGCCACACGTTGTTTTTTCACTTTTGCTCGATATTCTTTGCGTTCAGCAGCTAATTTCTGATGATCCTTTGCTTGCTTCAAATTAAAAGCATAGATATCTTTACGCTGTTTATCTGTAAATTTCAACTTTTGATCCATGCGATCAGTTTTCATTTTAGCAACTTCCTCTGGAGTTTTATTTTTAAAACTATCGTGCATTCTTCCTGTTTTATGTTTATGCATAGAAGCTTGCACTTCTTTCATTTCTGGTTTAACATCTTTTTTTTCTTGAGCGAAACCGGCTAACATCAATCCAGATAGCGCCAAACTTAACATCAACTTTTTCATTTCTTTATTTTTTATAAAACCAACAATCACTCTTTTTAATAAGTACTCATTTTCAACTTATTTATCAGTAAGAGTCGTCTCGGCTATCGAAAGTTTAATTGATGATCTGTTAAATAAAGTTAAGAACCATTTATTGGGAAACAGCACTTAAACGAATCGGTAAAGTATACGCTACACGTACTTTAAGCCCGTTTTGCACTCCTGGTTTCCATTTTTTCGCTTTCTTCAATAAGTTTATAGCAGCATCTCCCGTACCAAATTTCATATCACGTTTAACAGCAATATCTGTCAGTGATCCATCTTTCTCAACGACAAAAGAAACCTCTATAACACCCGAAACTCCTTGGTCTAAGGCCTGTTGTGGAAAGTTGTAATTCTCGGCGATCCACTTCATAAAGGCAGGCAGTCCCCCCACAGGTGTTGGCATAATTTCTACTGATGTAAATGTATTGTTAGCATTATCATCAGTTCCGCCTCCCGATAATGAACCATCTTTAGAACCAGTAATATCACCATCTCTTTTTGAAGAACCAAATTCACCGCGCGCAATATATGTCCCCGATGGATTTGCTTTCAATGTGATCCTTGAGGTCATTGTATTGGGGTTTTTCAACTCATCCTGACTCACAAGCTCTTCGGTAACTCTGCTCGCTGCGGTCACTTTTATATCGGGCATCCGAACCAAATCAAATTTGGATACATCTTGGGCAACTTGCTGCGGAGCTTTTTCCTGCATCATAACAGGTTCTTCAGGAACCTCCTCTTTTTCCTCCACCTTCTTTTGAATTTCTTCCAGCATGTCGGGTCCAATATCTCGTACTTCATAAATCACGGCCGGAACAGTTTGCTTAAAATATTTATTATATGTATAGGATCCTGCAATCAGCAAAACTGCAAAAGAAACAACAATTCCTAACCCCATATTTGTTGCTCTATCAGAGAGATTTCGCAACTCGTAAGCACCGTACATTTTGTTGCGACCAGCAAAAATAACGTCCAGCCATTCTTTGCGGTAGATATTCAATTTAGAGTTCATCATAACATTAAAGTTTAAATCTTTTCATTATGATGAGCGAAAGCCTTATATTTCACAAAAAAATTCAAAATACTTATGAAGTCACTTTTTTCAGCTATTTTTCTACTTACATTGTATGCTTGCGGGAATAATCAAAATCAATCCAAAACTGCAATCAAGCACGAAAACAAGGAAAAGACTATTTCGCCATATTTTGGTTTTTTAAACCAACAAAAAGATTCACTTATCGCTTTACCTATGGATCAAGCGATGGAAGGACCTGAAAAATACAACTATGTGATTGTGGAAAATCAGGTAAGCCCGCTTGAATTTGTTCAGAATAAAATGGACAACAAAGAGAGTAACGGAAGACAGACCGCCCAGAACTTTGCGAATAGTGAAGGTTCGTTATTTAAAATTAGTGACGCGATCAAGTCTGGCGAATTTGGTATGCTTGTCAACAAAGCTTTTATAGATCAGTATAAAATTGAGAAGTTTACAAAAGTTCAAAAAGAAACTTCTCCAGAGATCAAGGAGCAGCTTGAAAAGAAATACAATAGGAAGATTAATAAAAGTACGACAGTTGCGATCCTCAGTGATCAGTCCGAGTTTAATCTTACGGTGTTTGAAAATCAACAAGACTCTGCTTTAGCTGTATTTTCCTACGCAAAGGACGAACAGCTGATCAATTTGGATTTCCCGGCTTTATACGATGATATCAGCACTTGGCGTGTTGATGATGGCGGTCAGTTTGACAACGAGGCTTTTCAGATACTAACCATATTGCGTTCTGAGCAAGGAATTAGTTTTATCAGCATTTTTTGGGGTGCTGAGGGTTATGAACTGAACTTTTACCAGCCAAAGAAAAATTTATTTACCTCTGCGGCACAAGCCTATGGGTACAGTTCCCCCTTATAAATAAACAAGTTTAAGTTTCCCCGGCACCGAAGGACAGTGTCCGGGGAAACTCATATACCCGTATTAACTACAGATGCATCCTAGCCATAGGAGCAACGTCCTGACCAACGAAATCTTTCTTTAAAAACTTGTGATAACCTGCAATAGCAATCATCGCTGCATTATCGGTACAATATTCAAATTTTGGGATAAACACCCTCCAATTGTATTTCTCGCCCATTTCAATTAAGCTTTGCCTCAGGCCAGAGTTCGCCGAAACGCCACCCGCGATAGCAATATCCTTAACACCAGTTTCCTTTGCTGCTTTCTTCAATTTATTTAGTAGGATTGATACAATACGCGATTGTACACTAGCACATAAGTCGGCCATATGGTGTGTCAGAAAATCTGGGTTCTGCTTCAATTGATCTTGAACCAAATACAATATCGCAGTTTTCAATCCTGAAAAACTAAAATTAAGACCTGGAATCTGTGGTTCGGGCAGCTTATAAGCGGCTGAATTACCTTCTCTTGCAAATTTATCGATAAGCGGTCCACCGGGATAAGGTAGATTCAGGATTTTAGCTGTTTTATCAAAAGCCTCCCCTGCCGCGTCATCCAATGTTTCTCCCAAAAGTTCCATTTCAAAATAATCTTTCACCAATACAATTTGCGTATGACCACCAGAAACAGTAAGACATAAAAACGGAAAATTCGGCTTTGGATCCTCAATAAAATGAGCCAGGATATGCGCCTGCATATGATTTATGTCAATTAAAGGGATATTCTGTGCAAGTGCAAATGATTTTGCAAATGATGTTCCAACCAAAAGTGCACCTAATAATCCAGGCCCCCGCGTAAAACTCACTGCATCTATTTGATTTTTGCTTACTTTTGCTTGGCGAATGGCTTCTTCCACTGTTGGAATAATATTTTGTTGATGAGCACGTGAAGCAAGCTCGGGAATCACTCCACCATATTTTGCGTGGATTGCCTGAGTTGCAATAACATTTGAATGAATTTCACCGTTAATACAGATAGAAGCGGAGGTTTCATCACAAGAGGATTCAATCCCTA
Source organism: Sphingobacterium sp. UBA7038 (assembly GCF_002494055.1). Classification (NCBI taxonomy): domain Bacteria; kingdom Pseudomonadati; phylum Bacteroidota; class Sphingobacteriia; order Sphingobacteriales; family Sphingobacteriaceae; genus Sphingobacterium; species Sphingobacterium sp. UBA7038. Next base: position 136,685 of record NZ_DLAV01000006.1, on the reverse strand, counting down.
AAATAATAGCCATAGCTTGAGGTAATAAATTTTAATACAAAAGTATCAAAAAAATAATTAAAATAGTGTCAATAGTCCTTGGTAGTATATTCATTATACTGCTTGCATTGGCGTTATCACTACAGTTGAAACCGGTACAAAATTATGTTGCCCAAAAAGCTGTCGACTATTTATCCAACGAACTAAACACTAAAATAAGCCTCAAAAGCATCTATTTCAAACCTTTTAAATCTATTGTAGTAGAAGATTTTCAACTCTATAGTCCACAAGGAAAAGAAATATTAAAATCAGGAAGGTTAGAAGCCAACGTCAACCTTTCTCAATTCATTGAATTGAACAAAATTGTGATCAACAAACTAACCATTGAAGATACCGAAGCCACTTTTGAGCAATTTCAGGACAGCTCCAATATCTCATTTTTAATCCGTTACTTTAACCCACCTAAAAAAGAAAAAAAGAAAAGTTCAAAAAAAATCATCTTCGATATAAAGGAACTGATTATTAAGAACAATACATTTAGCTATGTTAATCATAGACGTAAGCATTACAATAAAGTGGTCGATTTTGGAGATTTAGGTATTTCCAAACTTAACGCCCATTTTGATAAGATAAAAATAGATTCCAATCAAATTTCGGCGAACATAAAGACATTCAATCTGCGCGAAAAGAAAGGTCTAGTGATCAAAGGCCTTCTTGGACAAACGACAGTAAGCAAGACAAGCATTGAACTCAGCGAGCTTATGCTAGCCACCAACCGTTCTACATTCAAAAATTACATCAAGCTTAGCTACAACAGCTTTGACGATTTTTCGGACTTCATCAATAAAGTTCATGTAAAACTTCGTGTTCGGGACTCCCGTATTCACTCCGAGGATATTGCTTTCTTTTCCTCTCCTATGCACCAAGTCAAATTTGACGTGAATATCAAGCGCGCAAATTTAGAAGGAACGGTATCTTCCATCAACGCATCACAGGTCGATTTAACAATTGGAAAAAAAACCAGTTTGGCAGGTAAGCTTCAGATTATCGGTCTACCTGATATTGACAAAACTAAATTTATTGTTCCCAGTGTAGTAATTTCATCTGAGCACAAAGACTTAAATGACGTTATTAGCGATCTCGGCAATCTAAAAAATTTTAAACTCCCTGAAATTGTTCAGATATTCAACAAATTTTCATTCAAAGGTAGCCTAAATGGCCTATACAATAAATTTAAGACCAAGGGAGTATTCACGACTGCAATCGGTAATGTTGAAGCGGACGCCTTATTGGATATCCAGAAGGAAATAAAATATGCGGGAAATTTTCAATCTAAAAAGTTCGATGTAGGTAGGATAACAAAACTAAAAGATCTGGGAACTACAGGCTTCAACCTACAGGTTGACGGAACAGGTACCGACCCCAAGAAACTGAGCTTAAAGATAAAAGGAGATCTCAGTAATTTCAATTTCAAGAATTACAGCTATCAACATATACAAATTGAAGGAAATACAGCTAAACAGTTAGTTCTTGCTTCAGGGCAAATATATGATCCAAATTTAAAACTACAGTTTACCACAGATATCGATTGGTCTGTCAAACCCAACTATCACCTGGATGCTGATATCCAACAAGCGAATCTAAAAAAGCTCAACTTCTTTCAGGGGGATTCCATCAATATTATTAACACGAAATTCCACACCAGTTTAATTGGGGACAACATCAATAATGTTACCGGTGAATTTAAATCAGACAGTGTCAATTTCACTTCCTCTAAGGGTCAATTCGTCATCCGCGATATCAATTTCCTTGCCGAAGGAGATGAAAATGCACGCTCCCTTACCTTGCAGTCGGCTATCGGACACATTGATCTTAAAGGAAGAATAGACCTCAATACAATCGTTCCTTATTTTAAAGCTTTAGCTATGCGCTACGCTCCGGCAATCGGGTTTGAAAACAACATTTTTAATCGCCAGGACTTTGACCTGAATATTAATATAACTTCTTTTAAACCGATCGCAACATTCTTCCGAAAAGACATTGCTCTAGACAGTGGTGCGACGCTCAATGCAAAATTTGAAAGTGAAAAACAAACGGCCAGTTTTAATTTTTACGCACCTGAATTCAAATACAATGGTATTCGACTAACTCACCTGATTGTGGATCAAAATGCCAATTTGAAAAATATGGAATTGCAGACCTCCATCGATCGCATCAATTTTACCGACAGTACCTATATTAAAAACGTCAATATTTCAAACACCTTGGCAAACGACAGTTTACAATTCAACATCAAAATGTCGGAACTTGAAGCGAGCAATAGTCTGGATCTCAATGGCGTTATACGCTTTGCCCATGCCAAACCTGCCTATATCAATTTCTATCCATCGAATATCTTAATCAATAAAGAGCGGTGGCTTGTCAATAATGATGCGCAATTGAAAATATCGAAAGGAAAATGGTACTTTGAAAAACTGACGCTGAGTCATGACGAACAAAAAGTTCATATCGATGGCATCCTGTCAAACGAAGTCAGTGATCAGATCAATCTCAAATTTCAGGACTTTAATCTTACATCCTTAAATGGTATTACCAAGCCACATGGCATCAATCTCTCCGGCAACTTAAACGGAAATATTGAAGTTAATTCTGTATTCAAAGCTGCATTTGTTGTAGCCAATATAAAAACTTCACCTATCCTCTATAACAATATTCCCATCGGCTCACTAGCCCTGAGTGCCAACTACGACCCCGAGAATCAACTGGTAAAACTAGACAGCAAGATAGAGGAAGGAAATAAATTAATTCAGTTACAAGGTTCCTATAACCATTTAAGTGAAAACAATAAGCTTAATCTCAAAGCTAAACTCGTAAACACAGATGTGTTTGTTTTCCAGCCCTTTTTACGAAGCCTGGTATCCAATATTCAGGGCAAGGTCAATGCAGACCTCGATATCGAAGGCGATATCCTGAACCCCAAAATTACAGGTTCCGGAAAATTGGATAATGCTTCGATGGTTATCAATTACCTCAAAACACCCTACCGACTTTCTGACGAAATTTCGGTTACCAATAACCGAATTTTTCTCACAGGGCTAAAAGTATACGATCCCAAAAACAATATAGCAACCATTGATGGCGTTGTAGATCTCAACAAACTGAGTGATCCCGATATCGATGTAACTGCAGAGACGAAGAATTTCCTGGTATTAAATACCACAATAAAGGACAATAATGTATATTATGGCACTGCTTACGCTTCGGGCACTTTTCAGTTTAAAGGACTAACGTCTGCCATGAATATCAATATACGGGCTAAATCCGAAGAAAACACCGTTATTAATATTCCCTTTAATAGTGCCAGTACAATATCAGATACGGACTTTATCTACTTTATTGAGAAAGACTCGACCAAAACAAAGAAAAACGTTAAGAAACGAGATTTCAACGGTCTGACGATGAATATGGACCTCTTGATCAACCCGAATGCAGAAATAAATCTATTCTCCAGTATGGGCGAGTTATCAGGAAGGGGAAATAGCAATCTCAACATGCGGATATCTTCATTGGGAGATTTTGAAATGTTTGGGGATTTTATTATAAACAGCGGAAAATTCAATTTCACCGCTCAAGATTATATCAACAAGATTTTTGATCTCAAAGAAGGCGGAACAGTACGATGGGCGGGAAACCCAACTGAAGCGAACATTAATATCAATGCCATCTACCAACAAAGAACAAGCTTAGCACCGTTGTATAATGCTGCAGGCCGGGAAGAAAACCCTGAACGTGTATTGGCACAGGCCGATATGATCCTAAAAGGGCAGTTAAGTCAGCCGGAAATCACGTTTGACATCAACTTTCCACAAAACCCCGGAGTTAAGGATGAACTGCAGGGATACTTTTCAGATGCCAACAATGTCAATCAACAGGCGCTTAGTCTAATCGTGAGACGAAGTTTTACACCTGGCACACAGACAGACTTTGGTAAAGAAGTCAATAACACTTTGCTATCTGCAGGAACTGAAATAGCATTCAACCAAATCAACAACATCATAGCCCAATCGCTAAACATCAATTTCTTTGATATTAATATCAAATCTTTAAATGACGCATCTGCCTCACTACGTCTATTCAACGACAGACTTGTTTTGACAGGCGGTATCTCCGACCGTAGAAGTCAGGCGCTAACAGATTTGAATGTGTTTTCGGATCGGGTCTCAACCGATGCCGAGGCTATGTTTTATTTAAGAAAGGATGGACGCTTGGTCCTACGTGCTTCCAATCGCCTAAATACACGCAACTTTCTTCTTAGCCCCAATGACGGCGAATATATTAGTGCTTTCGGACTACTCTATCGGCAAGAATTCAACACCTTCTCGGAGTTCTTGAAAAGGCTATTCCCTTTTGGTAAGAAGACGATTACAACAGCTCCTGTTGAAACAAAGAAAAGCAAGGTCAATTAAGCTTGCTGAATAATCCCTTTGCTATTTCAATAGGTCTCTTGCCATTCCAGTAGGCTTCTTTCAATTCTGGCAGTCCACCTTTAATCCCAACCGCATTGCGCCTATTCTGAGCTCCGCCTCGATTCCACCAGTCGACCTTTTCCAGCGTCATATAACTTCCTATACAGGCGATCTGTGGATGAGCTGAACAACTATAAACGAATAGTGTATAATCCGCTACCGGACTGCAATAAAAAAGTCCCTCCAAATAAATGGAAGGACTCTTTTTTTATTTAAAAAATTCGCTTATGCTAATTTCTCAAATTCTTTGTATTCAATGTCCGTAGCATTCAATTTCACTAAACCTTTCAAGTGATCAAATACTTTTAAAGCTTTAGCTTCTTCGAACAAACGATTACCTTGCTCTCTATCTTGCAACAATTGAATTGCAAATTGGTTCAACTGCTCATCAGAAGGTTCTTCGTTGATGTTATACATCTTGATTTGCGCGTAGATACGTTCTTTTGCTAAATTGATAACTTCATCATATTTAACTTCAAGACCATTTTCAGTAACAACGCGGTTTTCGATGATTGTCCATTTCAAGTTGTTCAAGAAGTCAGCAAAACCTTCGTTCAATTCTTCTTCAGAAATGCTTGGGTTAGTTGCTTTCAACCATCTTTTCAAGAATTCTTCAGGGAAAGATACATCAACTTTCTCCATACCAAAAGTATACATATCATTACGTAATCTTTGATCTGAATTTTGTTTGAATAAGTTCTCAACTTCTTCTTTCACTTTTTCTGTGAATTGAGCTTCTTCTGTTACTTCACCTTCTGCGAATAATTTATCGAAAAATTCTTGGTTTAGATCAGCTTCCTCTAAACGGTTGATATTCTTAACAGTCAATTCAAATTTAGTGACGTCTAAAGCAGTTGCTTCCTCTTCAGTGATACCTAAGATACGTGCTAAATCTTCAGTTTTGAATGCTTTTTTAACATCAATCTTAACAACATCGTCCTTTTTAAGACCAACTAATGATTTTTTGATCTTAGCATCTTCTACGATATCTGTGCGGATAGAAGTTGTTTTTTCTAGACCTTCCTCTTTATCTTGTTTCAATGTTGCATATAATACATCACCTTCTTCAGATACTTCTGGATTAGTCATTTTTCCATAGCTACGACGCAAGTTCTTGATACGATCTGCCAATGTCTCTTCATCAGCTTTGATTTCGTACGAAGTAAATTCAGTCTCAGCAGTAAAAGGCAATTCAAAAGCAGGAGCAAGACCAATTTCATATTTGAAGTTGAAATTGTCTTTATAATCCCAGCTGTATTGTGCATCATCTTCCAAAGGAAGTGGTTGACCTAAAACTTCTAATTTATTTTCAGCAATATAATTGGTGATTTTCTCATTCACTAATTTATTGATCTCGTCAAATAAAATAGATTTACCATAAGTACGTCTGATATGTCCCACAGGAACTTGACCTGGACGGAAACCTGGTAATTTTGCTTTTTTAGCTTGCGCTTTAATCTCTTTGTCGACTTGAGGATTATAATCTTCAGGTGCTAATGCGACGTTGACTACCGCATTGATTGCATCTACATTCTCGTGTGAAATATTCATACTCTTTTTAGCTATATCGCATTCATAAAAAAATCCTCCCGAGGTTTTAAGTTCGGGAGGACATCAAGTGCGGAAGAAGGGACTCGAACCCCCACGCCTTGCGGCGCCAGATCCTAAGTCTGGTGCGGCTACCAATTACGCCACTTCCGCATTAGGATTTCTTTTGATGCCACAAAGATAGAAACCAAACCTATATCCTGCAAGTATTTTCTACTCTTTTTTTTATTTTTTTTCAATATTCTCCCAACCCCTTGCATAATTCATTATTATTCATTTACTTTGAATATCAAAGTACTTTTATGGAACAGAAAGATTTATTTAGAGAACTTGGACAGATCAGATCATTAATGGAAAAATCGTCCAAATTTGTTTCAATAAGCGGATTATCAGGTGTACTCATGGGCTGTTATGCTTTGCTGGGAACACTATTGGGATACTATATTCTACAGCAACCCGAAAGTACCGCGCTACTCTTGGGCGAAAATCTGAATAAGCCCCTACTGTTTTTAATGATTGCGCTCATCGTCCTCTTATCATCCCTGGTGACCGGCTGGCTAATGGCACGTAAAAAAGCGAGAAAAAATAAGCAGTCGATTTGGAACATTACAAGCAAATCTCTTTTATTTGCAGTTTCAATCCCCTTACTAACGGGTGGCATGATTTCCTTGTTGTTTTTTGTCCAAGGCTACTACCAGCTGATTGCTGCTATGCTCCTGATCTTTTATGGACTGGCACTGACTGCGGGTAGCATCTATACCTTTGCAGAAGCAAAAGGCCTGGGTATACTGGAAATCTGCCTGGGTTTGATTGGTATATGTTTCCCGGACAACGGCTTATTATTGTGGGGATTAGGATTTGGTGTGCTACACATCATCTATGGTTTTATCGTTTACAAAAAGTACGAATCGTGAAATTAGATCTTTCCTTATATGACAAAATATTTGAAAACAGGGTTCGCCTCCAAATTATGAGTGTTCTCGCTGCCAATGAAGAATATGATTTTAATTCATTGAAAGAATTGTTGGACGTAACCGACGGTAACCTTGCTTCCAACCTAAAAACATTGGAAAAAGAGGAATACATTAGTGTCGAAAAAAGCTTTGTAGACCGGAAGCCGAACACCCGATACAAAAGAACGACAAAAGGACTTAAAGCCTTTGAAAATCACCTTATTGCACTTGAAAATTTAATAAAGCAACAATACAAATAATTTTTTTATTCATTTACTTTGAAAATAAAAGTACTTTTAAAACATGATTAAATGAAAGGAATTCGATTAAAACTGATGCTGCACCTCTATAATTGGTCTTCCAAAGTATATGCAGACATCTTTAAATGGAACAAAAAAGCTTGGGGAATATCTAAGGCAAATTTTATGACCTACCCCGTTGGAAGCATCGGCCATAATCTGGGGCTCTTTTATGAAAGTAAAGGTTTCGATGTCATGCCCAAACTGGAAAATCACGATGTATTTCATATCCTGACTGAAACCGGAACAGAGATACAAGATGAAATTGCCATGCAATTCCTCTTACTTGGTAATGGAAAGATCAGCCTCTATCTTATGGCAATGATTTTTATTGGCGGAATCTTATTTCCCGAGCATTTCGGTTATTACAAAAGACATTTTCAGAAAGGTCGATCGCTCCAAAACTTCCATCATTTAGAATTTAAAGAAATCCTTCATTGGCAATTAACGGAGCTTCAAATTGCCTTATACAGTAAAAATATTCAAATAGATTTAAACAACTAAAATCATGGACTACAACAATTCATCATCGATAGAGCAATCGTCATTTTTTGAGAAAATCAGTAATTCCACTGTCCTAAAGTTATTTGTCATTTTCTTTCTTTCCCTGATATTGCTCATTCCACTTTCGTTAATAAGCGATTTAATAGAAGAACGGAAAAATAGGGAACAGGAAGTTTCTGGCGGTATTGCATTAAACTGGGGAAAGGAGCAGGTTATTTCCAGTCTTGTGTTGGCTATCCCCTATCGCGAGACTATACCACTTTCTGCCGAAAAAGCCGAAAAATCGAACCTTAGAGAAGAGCTGAAATGGATATTTGTCTTACCCAAAACATCCAATATCACAACCGATATAACGCCACAGCATCTCTCTCGAGGTATTTATAATGCCGTAGTTTACAACAGCAACATCACATTAGACGGTTCTTTTGACAAAATATCCCTAGAAAAACTCGAGATCCCAAATGAGCAAATTGACTGGAAAGGCAGTAAGCTTATTTTCGGCATCCAGGATTTTAAAGGCTTAGGCAAGCGCCCATCCTTGAATTGGGATGGCAATGAATTGACTTTCGACCCAGACTTTAATAATCTCAAATTATTTACGCAAAATTTAGTCTGTCCTGTACCTTTGGATCCGCAGAAAACAGACAATCGTTTTAAGATAAAACTAAATCTAAAAGGATCCAAATCATTGAATTTTCTTCCGCTGGGTGATCAGACAAACATCCAGGCTAAGGGTAACTGGGCTAATCCAAGTTTCACAGGTGCATTCTTACCGGGCAAACGTAATACCGAAACCTCCAATTTTTCGGCTTCCTGGGAAATCCCTTCTTTCAGTCGGAAGCTGCCGCAACAATGGACAGGCGATGCCCGTTCGATCTTTCAGTTCGATAACAACCTCGAAAATGGAAATGAGGGCAATGAGCAAAAGCCAGCACAAGCCGTCAGCACTACAATTGCCTCTGCAAATAACCTATTGGATAACGCAGACATGATTACAATTAACTTCCTACCAGATATCAATAACTATCAAAAAACAACACGGGTCGCCAAATATGGTATTTTAGTTATCATCCTGACCTTTACTTCGCTCCTATTCACCGAGGTGATCAAGAAAAAACGGATCCATATCATCCAATATATTCTGATTGGAGCAGCTATGGTTCTTTTCTATACATTGCTGCTCGCGCTATCCGAGCATATTGGATTTAATCTAGCTTACTTAACGGCTTCAGTTGCTACAGTTATGTTGATTGGCAGTTTCATTAAATCAATTACCAAAGACCAGAAATCGGCGCTATTGCTGAGTTCTATTCTGGCTTTATTTTATCTTTTTATCTATATCCTCATGCAACTTCGGGATTATTCCCTTATCGCTGGAACAATTGGCATCTTTATCATTTTGGCGATTTTGATGCGCGTTTCAACAAAAATAAACTGGTATCAATTTGATAATAGCCATGTGGATCAATAAACAACGTCTTCGACTTTATTGGGTATTAATTCAGATACTATTAAAAAAATAAGGATTTACAATTCTAATAAGCCATTTCTAAATGAAAGAGATGGCTATTTTTTTACTCGACTTAGCATTTATGACCAAATTCTGTAACTTGCGAAGAAATTTTTCAGCGGCATAGATATGTTTAAACAGATGAAAAAACTTACAATACTTACATTAGCGATTATGGCGTGTAACCTAAGCAATGCGCAAGAAAGCAAAGACGGAAAAAATAACTCCAAATTAGTGTCGGAATCGCCACAACCGATCAACCCAACTACACTTTGGGACCTTGGTCGTGTTTCGGCCGAAGGACTTTCTGCAGACGGCAAAACATTGGTATACGGTGTTTCCAATTATAATCTGGAGAGCAATTCAAGTGAAAAAAATCTCTATACAGTTTCACTCACAAACGGGACTAGCAGTCAGTTCACCGACCAAAAAGGTGGTGAAACAGTCGTTCAGATCGAACCAAATGGCGACGTCATTTATTTGTTAAAGGGGCAGTTATGGAAGAAGAACCTATCTAAGGCTGAAGCAGTTCAATTGACGAATGGCGATATTGCTTTAGAAAATGTCAAGTTTTCTCCTGATGGAAAACAAATACTCTTCAGCCAGTCCGTGCTCGTAAAAAAATACCACAGCACAGATAAATATCCCGAACTACCAAAGTCGGACGTTTATATCTATGACAACTTAGACTACAGACATTGGGATACCTTCAATGATGGCAAATTCAGTCATCCTTTTGTGGCGAGTTATATTGATGGTAAAGTTGGCGAGCCGGTAGACCTATTAAAGGATCAAGCTTTCTACAGCCCTCAGGCACCATTTGGTGGCGCAGAAGATTTTGCCTGGTCTCCCGATAGCAAGGCAGTGCTCTATGTCTGTAAAAAGAAATTCGGAACAGATTATGCTGTCAGTACCAACACCGATATTTATCGCTATGATCTCGCTAGCGGAACGACGTCTAACCTGACAGAAGGAATGAATGGGTATGATACAGCCCCAACCTATTCTCCCGATGGGAAAAGCCTAACGTGGCTCAGCATGAAGACCGATGGTTATGAATCGGACAAAAATGACATCATGCTATTTGATAAGAATAGCTCGATTCGACTTAACCTAACAGCACATTGGGATGGTACCGTCAATAGTTTTATCTGGAGCAACGACAACCGGAAAATCTATTTTACAGCTGCAACGAAAGGCACAGTTCAATTATTTGAACTTGAAGTACCGACCAATATCAAAGCTAAAAGTTTACCAAAAATACATCAAATTTCAGAAGGTGACTTTGACATCACCGGTATTGTAGGCCAAGTAGCTGACAAATTAATTGTTAGCTCTACAAAGTTTACCCGTGCAACCGAAATCTTCAGCTTTGATCTAAAAACCAAATCTTTAACTCCGGTCACTAAAGTCAATGATGCAAAATATGCAAGCATCAGCGAAAACAAAATTGAGAAGCGTATTACAAAGGCATCCGATGGAGCAGATCTGTTTTCATGGGTAATCTATCCGCCAAACTTTGACCCTGCAAAAAAATATCCAACCATACTTTACTGTGAAGGCGGCCCTCAATCCGCACTGACGCAATTTTACTCCTTCCGTTGGAATTTACAATTGATCGCATCACAAGGCTATATTGTCATCGCTCCAAACCGCAGGGGTATGCCTGGCTGGGGTGTAAAATGGAATGAAGCCATTTCTCAGGACTGGGGCGGTCAGCCAATCCGGGATTACTTGGCCGCCATAGACGATATCTCCAAAGAGTCTTATGTAGATACAACACGCCGCGCGGCGATTGGAGCTAGTTATGGTGGATACTCTGTTTATCAACTAGCTGGAGTGCATCAAAACCGTTTCAAAACGTTCATTGCGCACAATGGTTTATTCGACATGAGAAGCTGGTACGGTACCACAGAAGAACTCTTTTTTGCCAATCACGAACTGGGTGGGGCGTACTGGGATAGCAAAAATGAGAAATCCTATACCGCATTCAACCCCATTGAAAAAGCAAATAATTGGCACACACCAATTTTAATCTTTCAAGGCGGAAAAGATTATCGTGTTCCAATCGGACAAGGGTTAGCGGCATTCCAATTGGCTCAGCTCAAAAAAATTAAGAGCCGCCTGGTCTACCTACCTGATGAAAATCACTGGGTACTGTCAGGACAAAACGCACAAGTTTGGCAAAGAGAATTCTTTACCTGGCTTAAGGAAACTTTATAACGAGATGTGCAAAATCCGCTTGTAAAATCAGGTATTTTCGCAACTGACAAAGTCGGCCTTCACCTGTTTAAATTCCAAAAAGCGTTACTCAGGGAGTGGACATATAAAAACAAAAAGCCTGCAATATGCAGGCTTTTTTATGTATCCCATTTGATCTGATTGCTAAATCTATTTCTCGCCTTTTTTTCCAAAGATGGAAAGTTTGATATATTTCCCGGGTTTCTCTTTCACATCCTTCATCAAATTATCCATTTCCTTTGAAGCATTATTGAGATTATTATATAACGCTTCGTCATTTAACAATAAACCAATAGATCCTTTACCACTATTGATTTTTCCCGTGATCTCCTGAAAATCATTGACTGCGGCATTTACTTTGTTCATGGTATGTTCAAAATCCAATCGGGCGGCCTTATCGGTAATATTATTCAGATTAGACATGATCGCATTGATTTTCTCGCCATTTTGTGAAAAATTGGATGTAATTGATTCGAGATTGGCCATGATTCGATTGAGTCTCCCCTTTTCATCCCCCACTAGACCTTCGACATCTTTGGTGATGCCTTCTACATTTTTCAAAGAAGTGGAAATGCTATGAATACTTCTTTTAAAGTCATCCTGAAACTGTTTGTCTAAGACATTATTGACAACCGATAATGTTGAATCCAGTTTAATGGTAATTGTTTCAATCCGTTTTTGAATGGGTTCAACCTTATCCATAATATTCGGTTGGACACCTGAAGCTAAAAAGTCTCCATCCTTTGCCAATTCCTTACTGTTACCCATTTCGAAAACAATGGCCTTACTTCCCAACAAATCTGTGCTTGAAATCCGCGCAATTGTATTCTTTGGAACGTCATAATGGGAGTGTATTTTGAACTCTGTCTTAATTTTGCCATCAGGTAGGAGAATCATTTTTGATACACGACCGATTTGATAACCATTTACTAAAACAGGTTTTGATGGAGTTAGGCCATCGACAGCTTCATAAGTTGCGTAATATGTGTTGTCGCTGCTAAAAACATCATTTCCTTTTAGAAAGCTATAGCCAATAAATAATAAAACTATCGCAACTGTTGCTAATATGCCGACTTTTGTCTCGTTTGAAATTTTCACAAATAATCTATTTAGTAATGATCATTAATTTAAGTTTAAAACAGCATAAAAGCAAATCTGTTTAGCGTTCTACAGAATTTTTATAAATTTTCAGAGCCGAAACTAAATTATTGACAATTTCCTGCTGCCCTTCATCAGACAATAGGTAGCTCTCTTCTTCTCTATTACTAATAAAGCCAATTTCTGTAAGCACAGCGGGCATACCTGCTTCCGCCAATACAGCTAAGCCTTTCTCCCAGAATCCTCTACTATATCGCCCTGCCTTCACATACTCACCTTCAATCATCTGCGCCAGACGAATACTTTTTTCACGGAATCGGTTTTTCATCAAGGAGAAGATGATAGCACTTTCAGGGTCTTTTGGATCGAATCCTTGATAATTTTCTTTATAGTTTGATTCCAGTAACAAGGACGCATTTTCACGAACTGCAGCATCTTGCTGTCCCAAACGATGCGAGCCAGAGACCAATGTTTCGGTACCATGTGCGCTAGCACCACTGGAATTACAGTGTATTGAAATAAATAAATCTGCTTTATTGGCATTCGCCAAGCGAATACGTTTGTAAAGCTCAACAAATTCATCCGTCGTTCTCGTGTAGATGATCTTGATACCCGGAATATCTTTCTGAATCTGCTTTCCCAATTTTAACGCAACTTCAAGGGCTACATTTTTCTCCAACGATCGCCGCCCTTGTGCTCCGGTATCTTTACCGCCATGGCCCGCATCAATTACAATCGTTTTTATTTGGTAGTCTGGAGGCACTGCTTGCCCATTGTTTAATGTGAAAGAATTCAATAAAAAAAATCCCAAAGTAGCGGACACAACACTACACCATTTTCTAATTCTTAAATCTGATTTCATTGAATAATTATTTGCTCTACTATAAACGAATCAAAATGCGTCAATATTATTTCTTTAATAGATAACGATATTTAACATATTTTCTATTGCTTTTTTGACTAATTTTGTCTCTCGAAGTTTAACATTATTTCACAAAAATAACATTTGTCTTTAATTTTGAAGTCGTTAATCAACATTTTAACACTATTTATCATTCTTGCAATGAGCAATGCTAGCTTTGCTCAAAGTAATATTCCATTAAAACAGAACGGACTTCAAGGTAAAGATCCTATTTCGGCGACCAATAAATCGCAAGATACGAGTAAATCGAAAACTGCAGATACGACCAAATCTGTAAACGATACAACCAAGAAAAAAGGAAGTGGTTTGCAGGCCGAAGTGAGCATTATTGCGGTTGACTCGCAGAAATCTGAAGTTGCCAAGAATATCAGTCACCTTTATCGCGGAGCAAAAGTAAAGTACCAAGATTTTGAACTTTCTGCCGATTATATCCGTCTTGATCGAAACAAGAAAAAGATTTTTGCTTCTGGGATCTACGACAAAAGTGGTAAATATGTAGGGCGTCCTATTGTCATCATGGGTAATGGTGAATCACCGAAAACAGTAGACTCACTTTATTATGATTACGAAAAACAAGAGGGAAATACCTACGGTATTATGACCGAAGTTGATGGTGGATTTATCCAGGCCAATATTGTGCGAAAGAATATCTACGACGAAATGTCTATTTACAAGGGATTATATAGTACCTGTAATCTACCTTATCCACATACCCATTTTGGAATTCATATCACCAAAGGAATTGTCACTAAAAATCAGATTATTTCTGGTCCGGCCTACCTTGTCGTGATGGGTGTACCGATGCCCGTGGCATTTCCATTTGCATTTTTCCCAAAACCAGATAAAAGAGCATCCGGGTTTCTCTTCCCTTCTTTTGGAGAAGATTATACCAGAGGATTCTCCATGCGGGATATCGGTTGGTATTTGGCCTTCAACGATTACTGGGACAGTGAGATTAGAGGTTCCTTGTATTCTAAAGGTTCGTGGGAAGCTTCCATCAATACGCGCTATACCGTCAACTACAAATTTAACGGTGGTTTTAATATCCGTTACGCCAATACCAAAACAGGTATTGAAGGAACATCCAATTACGGCTCTAATAAGGATTTTAACGTCACATGGAACCATACCCAACGGCAGGAAGCCAATCCAGGAACATCTTTCTCTGCAAGTGTTAACTTTGGTACAAGTTCTTTCTTTCAAAATACCGGAACCGGAAGTACACAAAATACCTATGAAAATCTTGCCCGTAACCGTATGGGATCGTCCATCAGTTATGGAAAAGTATTTGCCGATGGTAAGGTAAACCTCACGGCCAGCTTAACGCATAACCAGGACATGGCTACACGCAGTATACAGATGAGTTTACCCAACATCAGCTTAAACGTATCCTCTTTTAATCCATTTGACAGCAAAGACCGTGTCGGTGAACAAAAATGGTATCAACGCATCAATGTCGGTTATAGTTTCCAGGCGCAAAACTCGGTCAGTACCATTGATACATTGTTGTTTAAACCAGGAGGTTTCAAAAAATTCCAAAATGGTTTCCAACACAATATTCCAATCAGTCTATCACTCAATGCTTTTAAATATTTCCAGTTCAATACCAGTGTAAACTATACCGAACGTTGGTATTTACAAAGTACGCGACAAAGCATCGACAATACCGCTGCAGGTTATAAACAACGTATCGATACCGTTCAGGGATTCAATCGTGCATACGATTACTCGGTATCGACCGGACTTTCGACCAAGGTTTATGGTAATTATTTCCCTAAAATAGGTAACCTTAAGCAGATCAGACACGTTGTTACACCGTCAATCAACCTGAACTATAGACCCGACTTTTCGGATCCAAAATATGGTTTCTATCAGCATTATAACGATCAATATGGAAACAGAAATGTATACTCAATCTTTAGCCAGGGTGTCTACGGTTCCCCTTCCGCAGGAAAATCTGCGGGGATAGGTTTCTCCATTGACAATAATATCGAAGCAAAGGTCAAAAGTAAATCTGACACCACGGATGGCGGTATGAAGAAAATCCCTATTCTTCAAGGTCTGACGTTCAGTGGAAATTACAACTTTGTGGCCGACTCGCTAAAGTTGTCCCCAATTACTTTCTCTGGCCGTACAGCTTTTTTCGACCAAAAGATGAATGTAAACTTCAACGGTACATTTGATCCTTATTCGGTCAACGAAAATGGTGTCCGTGTCAATCGCTACGCCATTAAAGACGGTAGCCTTGCGCGCCTGACAAACTTTGGTCTTTCCTTTGACTATAGTCTGAATCCTAAGGCTGCGAAATCACGTAATAACAATATTGATTCTTTAAGAAAAGAAATGACAGGAGCGGGTATGACTCCCGAACAGGCACAAGCCTTAGCTCGAATCAGCTCAGATCCAAACGCATTTGTGGACTTTAACATCCCATGGAACCTTGCGGCATCGTTCAGTTTCAATATGGCAAAATCGTTCAACTCCAGTACACGAAGAATGCAGAGCCAGATCACAAGCACATTGAATTTACATGGCGACTTCAGTGTTACGCCAAAATGGAAAGTCACCTTTCAATCGGGGTACGATTTCAAACAGAAGGAAGTGGTCATGACCTCTTTCAATATCTATCGCGATCTGCATTGTTGGGATATGTCATTTGGCTGGATGCCTTTTGGGCGGTTCCGAAGCTACAACGTCACCATTCGTGCCAAGGCATCGATCTTACAAGATCTTAAGCTCACAAAAAGAGCCAGTTCAGGAGGCAGTTATTTTTAAAATAACTGCTTTTTTTTTGAAATGTTATATTCATATTGGCCAAAAAGAATTTTCAGTTTCTTTTCAAAAAAATTCTTCCATCAAATACATCTTAAACATTTCGTTGAGCCGCAATTTTATGTAAGTTTATATACTGAATCTTCTGGGATTGAATTTTCATTTTTTAGGCGCTAGCGCATGGACATTTTAACACCAGAAGATTGAGAAAATCAAACACGATACATACCCACATATGTATTTTTCACCGTAGGGATGTGTCGCATAATTATTTTAAAGATGAAAGCAGAGATTATTACCATAGGCGATGAGATTCTCATCGGTCAGATTATTGATACCAATTCAGGCTGGATTGCCAAACAACTGCTCCAATTCGAAGTCGATATCGTTCAAATGACATCGATCCCTGATACAGAAGAGGCTATTTCAACGACATTGAAAGAGGCTTCAACGCGGGCAGATCTTATTTTAATCACTGGAGGCCTGGGGCCGACGAAAGATGATGTGACAAAAAAAACGGCCGCAGCATATTTTGGAACCACCTTGATCCGCGATGAGCATGTACTTCGGCATGTGACCAACATATTTGAATCGCGCAATCTAACAATGCTCGACATCAATCTACAGCAGGCCGATGTTTTAGCAAATTGTGAGGTCCTATTTAACGACTATGGCACCGCGCCCGGCATGCTGGTCCATCAGGACCAAAAGAGGTTTATTTTTATGCCTGGCGTGCCCTTTGAGATGAAATTTCTGATGGAAAAACATGTGCTGCCCCTATTAGCCAAACAGGATCCTGACTTATTTATCTGTCACGAGACCATTTTGGTTGGCGGAATCGGAGAATCATATTTGGCAGAAGAAATAAAGGATATCGAAGCAGAACTTCCTTCCAGCATAAAATTGGCCTATCTACCAACCTTGG
This sequence comes from Sphingobacterium sp. UBA7038, assembly GCF_002494055.1. Lineage (NCBI taxonomy): Bacteria > Pseudomonadati > Bacteroidota > Sphingobacteriia > Sphingobacteriales > Sphingobacteriaceae > Sphingobacterium > Sphingobacterium sp. UBA7038. The sequence continues at coordinate 119,408 of NZ_DLAV01000006.1, read as the reverse complement.
CCTTTATCCGATTGAGACTCTCTGGAAAAAGCAGGAATAAATCTGACATTATGCTCAAGGTTGCCCTTTTTAAAACAAAGCTACTCCATCGTTTACAACACCATGTCATCGCGGACTATGACACAAGCATCGAGCCCTATCTGATTAAAGAGCTTGGCCGCCGAGGTGCTACATTGACTACTGCAGAAAGTTGTACCGGGGGTAGCCTCGCCGCTTCAATAACCGCTGTAGCGGGAAGCAGCACGATATTCCTTGGTGGTACCATCCCCTACTCCAACGCGTTAAAACAACAATTGTTGAACGTCGAGGAAGAAACACTGATCCAATATGGAGCAGTAAGTGAGCAGACTGCTATCGAAATGGCTTTCGGTTCAAAAAAGGCATTTTCTTCCGACTATGCTATTGCGACAACTGGAATAGCGGGGCCAGGTGGTGGAACAGCTGAGAAACCAGTTGGCACTATTTGGGTGGCTGTTGCCGGGAAAAAGGAAATTTTAACCAAGAAGTTTCAATTTGATAACGACAGACTGATCAACATCGAACGTACCCGTATGAATGCTTTATTACTTCTATGGAAGTTGCTTGTAAAAGAAAAAGAACAGGATACACAATAAAGTAAAATAATATTTCAAAAAACACGTTATTTAAGGAATAATATTTTAAATTGTTGAAAGTAAACCACAATTTATTTAACTTCGTTTTTCTATAACGAGATTGCTAAAAAATATGGCTTTATATAAACTCTTGCTCCCAAAAATGGGAGAAAGTGTATCCGAGGCAACAATCACAAAATGGTTAAAACAACCTGGTGACCTGATTGAGGAAGATGACACTTTATTGGAAATTGCAACTGACAAAGTTGATTCAGAGGTACCTTCCCCTGTAAAAGGTGTTTTAAAAGAGCATTGCTATACTGTAGACCAGACTGTCCAAGTTGGTGAAGTCGTTGCAATTATAGAAATTGAAGGCGAAAATGAAGAACCTGCGATTCAAGCACAAGAAAATATCGCTCCTTCAGCGGCAACTCCCGAAGAGATCATAGCATTGAACATCCCAGGTGTAGACCAGCTGCCCAATTTAACAGCTGAAATTCCATCTTCTTCATACGAAAATACCCTTCGCTTTTATTCACCTTTAGTGAAAAATATAGCACGCCACGAAGGATTGTCCCAGGATGAACTTGACCGTATCCAGGGTACCGGAGCAGAGGGAAGAGTGACTAAGGAAGATATTTTAACGTATGTATCGCATCGGGATTCCTCCTCAAAATCGACAAAAGCCATTCCGGCAGAGCACACGAATACTAGCACGGGCATGGGTACGGATTCTCCAAAAATAACCTCCGCCGCTCCGTCGCATGTTCACACCGTTGCCAATGGCAGTGATGAAATCATTGAAATGGACCGTATGCGGAGATTAATAGCAGACCATATGGTCAAAAGCGTACAGACCTCTCCCCATGTATGTTCTTTTGTTGAGGCAGATGTCACCAATTTAGTTTTGTGGCGCAATAAAGTTAAAGATGCCTATAAAAAACGCGAAGGAGAAAACATCACGTTTACCCCTTTGTTTATCGAGGCTATTAGCAAGGCTCTCAAAGATTTTCCATTGGTCAATATATCGATCGACGGTTACAATATCATCAAGAAGAAAAACATCAATATTGGTATGGCTGCAGCATTGCCTAATGGCAATCTCATCGTTCCGGTCATCAAAAATGCTGATCAATTAAGCTTAGTAGGGTTGAGTAAAAGTGTCAACGACCTCGCACAACGGTCACGGGCGAATAAATTGAAGCCTGACGATACCCAAGATGGTACATTTACATTCACCAATATCGGCGCTTTCGGTAATATTATGGGAACGCCTATCATTAACCAACCGCAAGCTGCAATCTTGGCTGTCGGTACCATTACGAAAAAACCAGCGGTCATAGAAACAGAGTATGGCGATATGATTGGTATTAGACATATGATGTATCTGTCACTCTCTTACGATCACCGTGCAATCGATGGTGCCCTCGGAGGTACTTTCTTAAAACGTGTGGCCGACTACCTGGAAAACTGGGATAGCAATAGAGTAATCTAGCAATCAGAATAAAAAAACGGCTCTTAACAGAGCCGTTTTTTGTTATTTAGTATATACTTTTTGTTACTTAAACATACTTTGTTCGAACTGTATTTTTTTCTTCTTAATCACCAATTGAAACCGCAGGTACAGTAAAAGCGAAGAGCTTAGCAGGCCCAGCGTTAACCCGTACCAAATCCCCTTGATACCCCAGTTAAACACGACGCCCATGAGGTAGCCGCTTGGTAGCCCAATAATCCAATAAGCGATAAATGTGATTAGGGTTGGTATATTCACATCCCCCATCCCACGTAACACTCCCAGACCGACAACTTGCGTACCATCAAACAATTGGAAAAGGCCCGCAATAATCAACAGCTGAGAAGCAATAATCACCACAGCATGATCTGAGGTAAAGATATAAGGCAAATAATCATTCAATAGCGCGAACAAAGACGCTGTAATCACCATAAAAATCAACACCAATTGATACGACGTGATGGCAAATCGTTCGAGACGAAAAAGATTTCGATTACCATAACTATTCCCCACCTTGATTGTTGCAGCAGCAGCAATACCACTCGCCATCATATACGTCATCGCGGCCAGCTGTATGGCTACTTGATGAGAAGCTTGCGCTGTCGCACTTATGGTACCCGCTAATAAGGATGCCCCTGCAAAAGCCCCAATTTCAAAGACATATTGCATAGCCACGGGTGCCCCGATCCGTACGATCTTCAACAATCGCTCCCGATCGACCAATGTCACTTTAAAGTATTGAATATATCCTTTAAATTTCTGCGATCGCAAGACATAGGTCATCATCACAGACATCATTAACACACGGTCGATCAATGTACTGTATCCGACTCCCTTGACCCCCATTGGGCTGATGCCAAACATCCCTTTGACAAAGATGATCGCCAAAATAATGTTCAGTACATTCCCCCAAATAGTTACATTCATCGCTTGCTTAGTAAACCCCAGGCCTTCAGCAAATTGCTTAAAGGTGCTAAATACCATTAATGGAAGCATCGATAAACTCAGAATAAGCAAATAAGGCTTTGCCTCCTTCACCACAGCCGGATCTTGGTTGAGGTGATCGATCGCCAACATTGAACCAAAATAGACCAATGCGAATAACAAGAGTCCCGCAATAATATTTAACCAAAAGCTATTAGACAACAAAATAGCACATTCTTTTTTATTATCACGGCCATTCTCTTGCGCAATCAATGGCGTGATGCCATACGCTATCCCCAAACCAATAACCATAACAACCATAAAAACAGCATGTACCAACGAAACTGCCGCCAATGGAATGGTTCCTGCAAAATGTCCAACAATCACACTATCTGCGGTATGCACCAGCGTATGTCCCAATTGTGAGATCACCACTGGCCCCGCCAATACCATCGTACTTTTGTAATACGGTTTAAATGTTTTAAATTTTCCCAACATAATCGATTTCCCCAAAAAATAGCCACAAAAATACGAAGATATTTCCGCCCTATCGTCATATTAAAAAATATTTAGCAAAAATATAACAATTTACACCCATCAAATAACCGCACTTTGTTAAGTAATTTTTATGTTTCAAATACCTTAAAATTATCTTAAATTTACTTTTGGGTCTAAGAACTATAGAAATATAAATGTACCTTAGCATCTAGTTAGTAATCAAAAGAAGAGGAAAAAGAGTATGTACAATCCAGTAATAGCATTTCTAAACATCGGAACACAAGAGATGATCTTAATTGTGTTTGCAATCTTGTTACTTTTTGGAGGCAAAAAACTTCCTGAATTGGCGAGAGGTTTAGGAAGAGGAATACGTGAGTTCAAAGATGCATCAGAAGGTATCAAACGTGAAATTTCAGATCAGATCAATAATTTCGAGAAAGACATAGACGTTAAAACAGAAGTAAAAGAAGAAGTTGTTCCTAATGATGTTCGTTTGGCTGAAGAGCAGGCTCAAGCAGCACACGAAGAAGGGGCTAAGCCCCAGGAAGCCGTCGAAGGTTCAGAAACAGATCAACCAAAGAAAAAATATGAATTCACAACACCTGCCGGTGTCGTCGAACATAACCCACATAAACAACCCGATTACGGCGAAGAGCCATCTCACATCACGTACGGGTATAACGATCATTTTGCTGAAACGAAAAACAACGAGGTAGAAGATAAAAAAGTTCCTGAGCAGGACAATACCAGTAAACCTGCTTAATTTTACTACTTTAGTTTATAATTAGATATACTTAGAGCTGTTGAATCACCATTCAACAGCTCTACTTTTTAAGATTAAACCGACAATGAGCTTATCAACACACGAAATTACCATTGCTAATGAGCTTTCTATTAGCGAAAAACAAGTTCGCACGACTATAGCACTATTAGACGAAGGTGCTACTGTTCCGTTTATCTCACGCTACCGTAAGGAAATGACGGGTAGTTTGGACGAAGTTCAAATCACCACGATCAGAGATCGTTTCCAGCAGCTGCGTGATTTAGATAAACGTAAAGAAGCTGTTCTTAAATCGATCAACGATCAGGGAAAATTGACACCGGAGCTTGAGCAGCAGCTTTTGGGTGCCGAAACCATGGCCAGTCTCGAAGATATCTATTTGCCTTACAAACCCAAGCGTAAAACTCGCGCCGGTGTGGCACGTGAAAAAGGTCTGCAACCTTTAGCGGATCTCATTTTAGCACAAGAAATAGGAGATTTCCTCCCCCTTGCCGACAGTTTAATAAATGAAGAAAAAGGCGTTAAGAATACAGAGGAGGCACTAGCAGGTGCCCGCGATATCATCGCAGAGATCATTGCGGAAGATGCGACAGTGAGAGCCAAAGCGAGAGCGATATTCCTCGAAAAAAGCACATTTGTTTCACGGGTAGTTCCTGGAAAGGAAGAAGCTGCACTAAAGTATAAAGATTATTACGAATGGTCTGAACCGTTGAAAAATGCACCTTCACATCGTGTGCTGGCCATGCGCCGCGGAGAAAAAGAGGAATTACTCTATTTAGATATCGATATCAATGAAGAAGAAATTCTACCAGGTATCGAATCCATCTATATTAAGGGTTCCAACGATGCCGCAGCTCAGGTAAAACTCGCCTTGGTCGATAGCTACAAGCGGCTGTTAAAACCTTCTATGGAGACGGAAATTCGTGTATTGACACGTCAAAAAGCCGATGAGGAAGCCATCAAAGTTTTTGCCGACAATGTGCGTCAACTACTTCTAGCCGCTCCACTAGGGCAGAAAAGGCTGCTCGCGATCGACCCAGGATTTCGTACAGGCTGTAAAACGGTTGTTCTGGACGAACAGGGACAGCTTAAAGAAAATACGGCCATCTTTCCGCATACAGGAGTCAATGGACTTGCAGAAGCAAAAAAAACAATTCAGTATCTAGTATCAAAATATGATATCCAAGCCATCGCAATCGGCAATGGGACCGCAGGTCGTGAAACGGAAGAATTTGTACGGAGACTCGGATTAAATAACGTTACCATCGTAATGGTCAATGAAAGTGGAGCCTCTATTTATTCGGCTTCCGAAACTGCCCGTGAAGAATTTCCAGATCAAGATGTTACGGTACGCGGCGCAGTATCTATTGGTAGACGGTTGATGGACCCATTGGCTGAACTGGTTAAGATTGATCCAAAATCGATCGGTGTCGGACAATATCAGCATGATGTAGATCAAAATAAACTCCAGACTTCATTGGATGATACGGTCATCAGTTGCGTAAATGCTGTCGGTGTCGAATTGAATACGGCCTCCAAACAAATTTTATCCTACGTTTCCGGTCTTGGTCCATCCCTGGCACAACAGATCATCAAATACCGGAATGAGAACGGTCCTTTTGCCTCCAGGCGCGAACTGAAAAAAGTTCCTCGCCTTGGCGATAAAGTCTTTGAACAAGCTGCAGGCTTTCTACGCATCCGCCATGCCGCAAACCCACTGGATTCGTCGGCGGTACACCCCGAGCGTTATGCATTGGTCGAACAAATGGCCAAAGACCTTGGCAAAAAAGTAGAAGATCTATTGACTGACGCTGACTTGCGAAAATCGATCCCTTTGAAAAACTATATCTCAGAGGAAGTTGGATTACCGACATTGAATGATATTCTCAATGAATTAGCGAAACCCGGATTAGATCCAAGGGAAAAGTTCGAAGCATTCTCATTCACAGATGGCGTCAATACCATTGGGGATTTAAAAGTGGGCATGAAGCTGCCAGGAATCGTGACGAATATTACAAATTTCGGAGCCTTTGTTGATATTGGCGTACATCAAGATGGCTTGGTACATCTAAGCCAATTATCGAATCGCTATATATCGGACCCCCATGAAGTCGTCAAAGTACAGCAACACGTCATGGTAACAGTAACAGAAGTAGACGAAAAGCGTAGTCGTATCGCATTGTCAATGAAAACAGATGAAAAGCCTGCGCTACCCAAAAACAAAAAAAATGAACCTAAAAAGCAGGCCGAGCCACAAACGGATATGGCCAGCAAGCTCGCTGCATTGGCGAGTAAGTTCAAATAGATAGTTGTAACATCCTATCGAAAAGCTGACCGTTCGCCGGACTGCCCCTCATAAAAGTGCTTAACATTTTTTGGCGGCGCTGCGGCGACTGGTCAGCTTTTTTTGATTCGATTAAATCCAATGTCCGTCATTCGTATCGCTGTTTTATTTTGTATCTTTAGAGGAAACAAGTTTAGACCCGTTATGAAAAATTGTACCTTACTATTCTTCCTATTTTTTGGAATTTATTTTTCTAAAATCCAGGCACAGCAACTTCACGACGGAGCCTATCTATACCAGGATGGCATCAATAAACACTTAATGCTCGTTAAAGATCATTATATCTCGTTTATAAGTTACGATGATGTCAGAAAACGTTTTCAACATACCTGGGGTGGGCCACTTGATAAACAGCCTAATCTGATCAATATCGCCATCGAGTATAATTCACAGGATTCATCTGCCATCGGCAAAACAACTCAATTGCCGTATCGGAGTGAAGCAGACTCCCTTCGCCTAAAAATAGCCAATAGCTATCATCTCTATATTAAACAGAAAAAAGTCCCGCAGGACCTGGACGCACTTTGGCGCATCACTGGTCGCCAACAAGGAGAAAAAATGCAGGATATTCCGAAAGCAGACCGCAAAACAATCAAAATATTGGTTGATGGCTATTTTCAATGGATAGCGATTAATCCTGCACAAAAAGGTTTCTATGGTACTGGCGGGGGCAATTATCAATACGATAACAATCGGTATACTGAAAAAATACAATTCTTTTCGAGAGACAATAATCGAGTTGGGCAAGAACTGGCCTTTGACGGTGAAATTGTAGATGGCAGATGGCAGCATAGAGGAAAAAGCTCGAAAGGAGACGATATTTATGAAATTTGGAGCAAAGAAATAACAGAATAAAAAAATATGACAATAGAAGAATTTCAATCACTTGAAAGTCCACTTCAGCATTGGACAGCGGTACAAAAGTCACTTTGGTATGATCTGAAAGGAAATTGGAAAACCGCGCACGACCTCATCGATCAATTGGGGGGAACTGACGCAGCACATGTTCATGCTTATTTACACCGCAAAGAAGGTGATCAATGGAATGCAGAATATTGGTATCGCCGCGCCAAACAAAATGTATACAGAGGCAATCTTGATGATGAGTGGAAAGAACTCTTCAAGTGTTACGTTGTGTAATAACAATTACCCTATTTTCGGACAGGGGCTGTTCTCTTTTATATACACATGCGGAAAGTTTGCCCAATAAAATAGGCGAAATTTTACCAAAAATTAACTCAATCCTTTTTCAAACTACTTAACATCTTTAAAAACATAAAAATATTACCAAATAAGATATAACATCAACTAAATCAAGTGATATTACGTAACAAAAATAACACAAAGAAAAATAGTATAAAACTAACGAGTAGAATGGCACAGATATTGAATATAGTCTACTATACTTGAGAAAGTATACTTTTCATAAATTTAGGTTAATAATTGGTTAGGTTAAACACTTGAAGTTCCCCACTTCAAGTGTTTTTTTTTAGCAAAAACTCAATCGAAGTAACATCAAATCCACTTCCCCATTCTTTTTTTAATTAGGACACTTTCCTTCATTAAAAGGTATATTAAAAATTTAAAACAATACATTGTATTACTATGTATTTTGTTATATATTTACTTCCATGAACAAAGAATTTATTGACAAATGGATTTCACAGCTAAAAAAAGGAAGTCTTTCTTTTGTTGTATTAGGTATTCTTGCCTATGATCAGGAATACTATGGCTACGATCTTATCCAGGAGGTCAAGAAGAAAACGGCCATTGATATTGCTGAAGGAACATTATACCCCTTATTGATCCGTTTAAAAAACGAAGGCCTGGTCGAATCGAACTGGGTGCCTCAGGAAACTGGGATTCCAAGAAAATATTATAAAATAACAAAGGAAGGCCAAAGTACTTTCTTAGAGATGAGAACGTACTGGACAAGCTTAAACCAACATTTAACCACTTTGACGCATGCATTATAACCAGATACCCTTTACAAATAGATCCTCAGCTCAGCTATATCAAGACTACATGTCAACAGCGACTGCTCTTGTAAAAAAATTAGCCTTGGAGCAAAGACAGGATATCTTATGTGAAATCAATAGCCACATATTTGAGGCATTGCAACAGCAGCTTCCCCCACAATTAATCCATGACGCCATGCCTAGTCAGCTCCAAGAAATCTTAGATAAACTCGGGTTACCAGAGACTTTTATCAAGGAAATGATTTTGTCAACGTCCATTGCCCCGTCAATAGAATCTCCTCGTAAATCCCTATCCTTATTACGAGTACCTATCATGCTCACACAAGGGATCATAAACATAATTTATTATATCATCTATACCCTGATGCTCATCGCCGTATTTCTCATCGTGGCCAAGTTTATTGATCCTCAGGGAGTCGGATTCTTCTATGCGCCCAACAAGTTTTTCATATTCGGCAAACTTATTTTACAGCACGAAGAAGCCCTACGTTACGAACAATTGGGCAATTATTTCATTCCGGCCTTTCTATTTATCATCAGTGGACTTTACTATTCCTCCACGTTAATTTTGAAACTCAAAAAATCTATTCCCCATAAATTATGAAAAGAACCACCGTATTATTGTTCCTCGTAGGAACCCTATCAAACCCCGTCCTCAAAGCCCAGGAATTCACTCCTGTTCGTATGGATAGTCTCATGTCCGTCATGGACAAAAATAACGTCTGGATGGGCAGTATTGCGATCAGCAAAGGTGATCAATTGCTTTATCAAAAGACAATTGGATATGCCGATCTGGCGCAGAAAAAGAAAGCGACCATAGATACCCGTTATGGCATAGGCTCGATCTCCAAAACATTCACCGCAACACTTGTTCTAAAAACAGCTGAACTTGGAAAACTCCAATTAAACCAAACATTGTCCGTATACGTTAAGGGTATTCCCAACGCCGAAAAGATTACTGTTCGTCAATTGTTAAATCACAGCAGCGGAGTTCACAGCATCACGGACGACAAAGATTATTTGACATGGAACACTAAACCGCAAACAGAACAGGAACTTGTCGCACGCATCATCAAAGGCAGAGTTGAATTTGACCCCGGCAGCAAGCATGTATATAGTAATTCAAACTACATTCTACTTACTTATATTCTGGAAAAAGTATGGAAAAAAGACTATGCTTCTTTATTGAAAGAGTATATCTGCCAGCCACTAAAGTTGGAACAAACCACATTTGGCCGTCCACAAAATAACGGCAGTGATCTGAGCGAATCTTATCGGTATACACAAGAATGGACCCTTGAACCACACACGGACAACTCAGTTCCGCTTGGTGCTGGCGCAGTGTGGTCAACTCCGGCAGACCTGGCCAGATTTTTCAATGCATTATTTAGCCATAAAATCATCAATGCTGCAAGCCTGGAAGAGATGAAAAAAATAGATCAGGGCTATGGGATCGGCTTATTCCAATTGCCCTTCTATGAACATGTAGGCTTTGGCCACACAGGCGGTATAGACGGTTACTCTTCTGTCGCTGGCCATTTTGATGATGGCAATTATAATGTCGCTATCATTAGTAATGCCAACAATTATACTAATAATGAAATTTTAAAGTTCAGTCTGGGCGAACTTTATAAAAGGCCCTTTCCACTTCCTGATCTTGCGGAATTACAATTGACGGAGGAAGAAATTTCAAGTCTCATTGGCGAATATAAAAGCGAGCAACCTCCTATTCAGATAAATATTACGAGAGAGGGCAACAAGGTATTTGGACAGGTCGTTGGTCAATCTTCATTTCAGCTAAAAGCGAAGGATAGAAACACGCTGGTCCAACCGCAATTTGGTGTAAAGATCGTCTTTGAACGTAACGAAAACAAAATGACACTCTATCAAAATGGACATACACTCGTTTTAAGGAAATAAGGAGATACTGCCGTTAACTACCGCAACGATTCATGGCCCTTATTCGGCACTATCTGAAATTTTTCATTAGGTAGTTATGAAGTTATATCGACATCCTCCATGCGGACCGATGCCCTCGTCATCACGCAATATCGCTAAAAGAGCTGTGGCTGAACTAAAACCACTGCTCTTTCAACTAACGTGTCTTACAGTTTTTCTAAATAGAAATCATCACCATACACAGTACCGCTCAAGGGTTTATAGAAATAGACCGTAGCCGTAGTATTATTGGCGCCAGTTGTAAAAGTAACCGAAGCATTGGAATAGCTGGTCGTACCAATAGTCGCATTGACTGCAGTTCCACCAAAGTTTTTGACGCCGATACTAACAGACTGGCCAGCTGTAGACACTTTGGCGTAGCCACCGAACCGATAGGTCGTATTTGGCGTTAAACCGGTCAGGTATTGTTCAATGGATGTCTCCCCGCCCGTTTCGCGGATGCATCTGCTTCCTGTCCGGGCGTCGGTGGAAACGACCGATGATCCGCCACCCCATGTTGTCCATGGATAGATGGTACCACTTTCGAAATCGCCATTGCTAAATAAAGGTAGCTTATACACACGTACATAATCAACCTGCATACTAAAGGGCAGGTCAGCATTTGTGATCGCTCCTGGCCATCCAGCTCCACCGGCCTGATTTAAAATCAGATAAAAAGGTACGTCAAATGGCCATTGTTGCGTTCCGCCACCAGAAACCCTTGCGTAGGTATATTGCAATACATTGTTGACGTAAAATCGAATGTCGTTTGGACTCCAGATCATCGTATATAAGTTGTAATCTGTCGTATTATAAGTGGCCGCTTTTGAAGCGGTGCTTCCACCATTTGCATTAGTAACCGAGCTATTATGGATCGTATGATACATCACACTTTCGTTGTTGACATGCTCCATAATATCAATTTCACCACAGGCTGGCCAGCCTCCATACGCCGTAGCCGGTTCGGGCATCATCCAAATCGCAGGCCAGGAGCCTCTTCCTTGTGTAAACTTAGCCCTCACTTCAACTTTACCATAAGTCATACTAAATTTTCCCATCGACTTAACTCCACCCGCATGATAGGCAACAGGATCTCCGGCTACAACCGCATTATCCATACGCAATACAAGATTGCTCCCGTCTTGGGATGCATAAGCCGGCAGGGAGGTCATATACTTATTCCATGCGACAGTGCCCCTGTCTGCATAAGACCATTTTGTGGAATCAAATCCCCCGTTACTATTAAACTCATCCGACCAGATCAGTTCGTAATCTGTTGTCGCTACGGCAGTAGCATTGAATAGCTTAGTCGAGGCCTTCGCCTTACTGACTTCCGGAATCGAAGTTTTTGTTGTTGTCGAGTCTTTTTTGCAGGCAAAAATAGACAGGCTAGTTGCGATTAGGCTCAACACCAGCCAAAATTTGGTTTTTCTCATTTAGTTTTGGATTATTGGTTTTAATTAAGTTATAGCGTTATTTGACAGCCTGTGGAGCAAGCTGCATTAGAAACGAAGATTCATTTTTTTCTTTCATTTCTTCCTTCCTGTTTTAACCAAAAGGAAGAAATGAAAGAAAATGTGTATTATTTCGATAACACGATGTGCCTGGTTATTTAAAATTTACTGGCAGAAAGACAATTTTGCTGTAATTCTCTTTTTCAAATAGAACACCGAGTTTATTTTTATTTAAAAGTACTAAATCGGAATAAGCAGCATAATCCCCTTTCACACCTTCGGGAGCTTTGGCAACGACCTGATTGAAATACCATGTTTTGCCCTGATCTTTACTTAAACGAACGGTTAGATTGTCCCTTCTATGGGTTGATGCAGCATTACAAACAGCCAATACATATTTTCCTTTCTTTTGCCAGGAAAGTACCGAGCCCTGGTTGACTGGATCGGCCAGATTTTTATCATAATAGGTTGTATCCCAACTGACACCACCATCACTGGAATAGGACACAATCCTCGATTTTACGTTACCTTGTTGATTACGGGAATTCATATACAGTCCTGTATGCGATATTTGCGCGGCCATGGTTTCATTTGATCCTTCAAATTTCACGCTCGCCCCTATCTTGAAGGTCTTTCCATGATCGTCCGAGTAATACGAATGCGCAAAATAGTCCTTGCCATTTTCTTTTGGATTTCCTTCAGAATGGTTAGCAGGAATATAAATGCGTCCTTTATACTTACCAGAATCAAATTGTAAAGCATGCCCGGGTGTATTCGCATAGGTTCGCCAATCGTCCTTAAAGGTATATTGCGCATTTACTGACGGTTGATTGGGGCGATGTGTCTCGAGCGTAATATTCTGTGGCTTGGACCATGTTTTACCGCCATCGGATGAACTAATTGACCAACATTCCCGCAGGCCACTCCCTTTGCGCACTTCTCCCTCATGATTATTCCCCGTATTGTAAAAAAGTAAGAGACGTCCTTGAGGATATGCTGGATCCAATAGATCAACTACAGGTGCTGGATTTCCCACCTGTAAATTATCGTTGTCCACAGCGACTTGCAATGGCCCCCAGGTCTTTCCATTATCCTTACTGGTTTTATAAACAATATCCACATTACCAAAATCGCCAGCATGATCCACCCGACCTTCGGCAAAAGCAATTAACTGTCCATTTTTATCCTTTACAATGGCAGGTATACGATAGCTTTTATAGCCCTCTTCGCCTGAAACAAACACATTCACTTCCTGTGCGTGGCAGATACTGGCTAACATTGCAAATACCACCATTGTCCCTAATTTCTTCATATCGATATAAGTTTATTGTTACTTTTCTTTAAAAATTTCATCTGCATTCATGCATTTAGATATACGATTTACTGCTCCCTTTCAATCGGGAGACAGGTAAACATCCATTTCAGTGGATTTTGCCAGTCTTTCCCTTGTAATTTCCCCACGGGCAGTTTGACTACAATGGTATTCCAGCCCTTGCGCAATTGAATCATCGTAGGACTTCGGTAACTGTATCCCTCATCAATTAAGGGGATTTCAAGGTCTCCCCTTTTACCCGCCTGTTGCCAATCTGGCGGAAGCACTTTATGTCCATTGACCCAAAGTGTGCTCATTCGATCGTCCCAGGTCCCCAAATGTGGTGAATCACTGGCATACGAACGCGAGAGATCATTAAAACCGATCCAAAAACCTTGGTTGCCCCCTTTTTCACTCCACACTTTGCTCAGGGCATACACGGTACTATTTTCAAGTGGACTGTCAATCGCCCCTTTAACAACATCAGCCCACCAATGGCGCAATACAATGGTACCTCCGTAAAACTCGCCGATCTTTTTCAAAGCGTTAAAATCTCCTGTAGCTTCATTTTTTAAGGCCATACCCAGATCGCCTTTATTTTCCACAGGCCCGTATAATATCCATTTTTGCCTACTTTGTTGGTGGTAGGGAAAGATAAGACCATTAAAATACAGTTGTTTATGTGTAAGTAAACGCTTTTCAAATTCGACAAAATCAGCCAATCCTTTCACATCCGTTTTGATATTACTACGCCATGCAAAATCCCCTCCCCCTCGCCAGCTGCGCTCCGCAAATGTCAATAAAGCGGGGTAAACTCCATTTTGACGAAATAGATCGTTTTCATTCTTCACCGCGCGATCGGGCCATGAACATAGCGTAGCACCCATTAACTTTTCATTTTCTGCAGACTGTCCGCCCAACTGCCTATAGAACAAGGTCGTCACCGTTTCTAAAGGATCCATGTGATTGATGTACAAGTGCTTTGAATCAATGACTTCAAAAGGCGAATCATTGGTAATAGCTTTTGGGCCACCCATCCAAAGCTGCCGGATTGTGTTTGGCTGCAAATTGCCGCCGGGTTCCCAACCAATAGTTTTTAGACCCAAATCCTCCGTCCATGTTGTCATCATCGGTAAAAATTCTTGATTATGAATTTTCACCTCATCCCCCCCAATATGCAGATAAGGTAGTCCTGGATAAGTGTTTGCAAATTCCTTAACCAGTTCCTTGAGGATAGCTATGCCGCTATCACTCTGCATATCAGTTTTAAAATAACGGCGAAATGCTGCTGAATGTCCCGGCATATCAATTTCGGGTACAAGTTGGATATGCCGATCACAACAATACCGAATTAGTTCTTGCATTTCCTCAACGGTATAATACTTTCCCTTCCAACGCTCCATATTCGTCGAGTCGGTCAAACCGGGATATTTTTTGCTGATCAGTCGCCAAGCAATATCCTCAGTGAAATGAAAGTGAAAAATATTCAGTTTATAGCGCGCCATGATATCGATCTGCTCTTTTAGCACATCCATTGACTGAAAATTTCGTCCGACGTCTACCAAGTAACCGCGCCAGCGAAAGGAAGGATAATCGGTAATGGAGCAATAGGGCAACTTGCCATCACTGCCTCTGAGTTGACCCAGAGTTTGTAAGGCATAAAAAACACCGGCACTCGTTCTGGCTTCGATCTGTATTCCCTGTTCATCTACGTCGATCCGATAAGCCTCCAATGATGCCGAAGGTAAAACCAATTGGTGATCACAAACAATGGTGATATTTTTATTCTTGAAGTTGTCGAAAATAACCTGAGTTACATTCCAATCTTTCAACAAGAGGCTTAACATCTGCCTATCAGCATTTTCAACCTCCCCTTTGATATGCACATGGACAAGATCCGGTAAACAATAACGCCCTGTTTTCCAGCTCACAGCATGGGGCATAGGAAGCAAAGGAGGTTTGATTGAATCCGGTAGACAGCATAAAGGACTGATTAAAATAAGAATAACCAGCAGACCGGATAGCAATGTACATGTAATGGACTTTTGGTGCTCCATAATCTTCTACTTAAGAGAATTAAATTCCTTTAAAGTTTGCATACAATACCATTCTTGGCGAGGGAGATGGAAAGGACCTTTAAACAAATTCCCTTTTGCGGTTTGGGCAATCTTCCCATCACGATGGAGGTAACCATACCACTCACCATTGATTTTATCGTGAAAATGATCATAGGCATACTGATTGATCTGCTGATGCCAATTTTTATATTTCTCATTCCCAGTCATCAGGTAAGCGAGTAATGTTGCGATAATCGTTTCATTCTGCGGCCACCAAAATTTCATATCTTGCCAATATTCTTGTACTGGCTTTCCATAGACATCTTGAAAATAGAGTATACCACCATATTCTTTATCCCAGCCCCGTTCCCACATATAATCCAACATACGACAGCCTAGATCAATCAAATGCGGATCGTTTCCCCGGGATCTAGCTTCATGTAGGATAAACCAAGCTCCTTCGATAGCATGTCCGGGATTGAGTGTACGACCGTCAATATGATCGACAATTTCACCTTCAGGTCCTACTTGTTCCATCACGCAGCGAATATCGTCCTTAACAAAATCACGTTCAATCTGTGCGATACAATCACTGATGACACGATCACAACGCGGATCCCCAATGGTCTCACGAATCTGCTGTGCCGTATTGATCATAATCATCGGCACACCTATTCCCTTCATTGGCCTTGTGGCTTCATACTTTGGTTCGATCAATTTTTCTCCATTTGCATACGCGAGGCAAATTCCCAACAGATGTCGTGCTTCATCTGCTATCTCCTCGTCTCCAGTCGCTTTTGCATAGGCTGCAAAGGCGATTGCCGCGAAAGTCTCCGAAAAGAAATAGCGACGCATACGAATAGGATCGCCTAGGCGGTCAACATGAAAATACATTTTTCCATTAGCGTCAAAACAATGCTCTTTCAAAAATTCATAGCCGATTCGGGCTCCTTCCAGCCATTCCTCTTTCTGTTCAACCGTATTGTAAAGTGTGGCCAGCAACCAGCATGCCCTTCCCTGTATCCATACGGCTTTATCGGTATCTATCAAAGTCCCATCCTGATCGCGCATGAACAAATATCCGCCATATTCATGGTCAATGGACCGTGGAAACCAAAATGGTACAGTGTCTTTTAAAAGCTGATCACGATAGAATACTTCCAAATCCTTCAAGTAATCCCTGTCTATTATTTTTGCGGTATCTTTTATACTTATCTGTTTCATGTGTTTTACTACTTACATCAATTCATTTCTATTTATTGAATCTTCAAAGCGAAAGTGGATACCGGTGTTCCAATTTCATTTTGAAGATTTGCTCTACTGAATGGTTCGAATCCATACAGGATTTTGGTGATTTGGAAATTCGGTTTAACGATCTCGATGGTATTATCCGATACGATATTTGTGCTTACATTGAAAATCCTTCCTTTATTGTCCATCAGCTGAAATCCTCTTACCGCTGTATTTTCCTGAGTTTTTAATTTTTTACAATGATCAAATATCAATACCAGCTTATCCTCATGAAGTGTACAACTGACCGGATCAGGATGATCGGCATTCAGTTCAACGTTATACAAGTGTTCCTGCACTAAATTTGCCAAGCGCTGGCCTACTGTAATCTTTTCACGGGGATGTACATCCAAAGAATCTCCTACATCGAGCGTTACGGCCATGTATGTACCTTTAATGCCCTTCTCCAATAAGCGTTGTGCGTTTCTAAAATCTCCCCATGAAGGCCTGTCTATACTGGAGAGCTGCGCGAAGAAAAAGGGCAGTTCTTGGTGAAAATTCTTCCGCCAGGAAGAAACCAATGTTTTAAAAAGACGTTCGTAAAGTTCTATATTATGCGCATTGCTTTCACCTTGATACCACAGTATTCCTTTCAACCCGGTGTTTAACCATTTGCTGACGCCAGCTTCAAAATTGTAAGCTGGTTGATACGGATGACGTTGATTTTTCACGTTCGAACCAGCGAGATTCTGACCCGCACGTTCCCGACAGAACTCCTGCACAAAATCAGATTTTTGCCAGTTATGAATATAAGAAGCCAGCAAATCATCGTTTTCCAATGATTTACGGTCAATCCACGATTCGGTATTGGATCCACCGACAGACAGATCAATAATGCCAATCGGAATATGTTGTTCTCTGGCTATTTGTTCAGCAAAAGCATAAGCAACTGCAGAGAACTGTGCTGCTTCATCTTCATTCGCTTGCCTCCAGCTGCCGTTGAAATAGGCCAAATCGTTTACTTTTTTTAAGCTCGCGGTATCCCATGCAACGGCATTGGTCTCCACAAGATTTTGACATTTAAAAAGCCGCAGATGCTGTATTCTGCCGGCATTTCTGATCAACGAATCACTGTTTGTGGCACGGCGAAGTTGAAAAGCCATATTCGATTGTCCCGAAGCGAGATATACATCGCCAAAAAGAATATTTTTCAACACTACTTTCTGTCTGCCAGAACTCACTGCGATTTCATAAGGTCCCCCAGCTTCCATTTTGGGCAACTTGATTTCCCAGGAACCATCAGGATTGCCCCTAGTCTTATAGCTTTTCTTATTGAAAACGATGTTGATCTCAGCGGCAGCAGTGCCCTTACCAAAGATGCTATTCTCCCAATTACGCTGGAGCACCATATCCGAACCGATGGTTTCGGCCACTTGTAGTTTTTGGCTAAGAGGTACCAGTGCATTAGCCACCTGTCTCGCAATCATTGTTGCTCCTTGCTTATTTGGATGCAAGTAGTCGTCGAAAAGATCTATTCGATACCGAAGCGGGGTGTTGAGATCAATCAGTCCGACTTGATTATTTTGAGCAATCTGAGGAATCAATTCCTGAATCTGGTTGTACCAATCGCGGGTTCCTGAGAGAAAACGCGGATGACCGCTAAAGATAGGCGTCAATCGACAGATGTAAATTTGCATTTTGGGATTAACGGATCGTATGGAATCAATCAAATCCGCGTAATCTGATGCAAAGGAGTATTTATAATTTGGCCAGTTTCTCGGATCGGTATCATTGATTCCCAAATGTATAATGGCAACATCGGGTTTAAAATCCAAGGCCTTCTTGTATTCCTCTGTTTTAAAATAAGGTCTATGCCCCTTACGTAAAAGAGTGGCTCCTGAATGGCCAAAATTCCGTACTTCAAACCGCTGGCCCAACAATGACTGAAGCTGCCCTGGATAAGAATCCAGCCTAGGATTGCCGAGGTCATAACCAAAGGTTACGGAGTTACCAATACAAGCTACCTTTGTCCGGGGCTGTCCCAAGGAAATTAAGATGGAAAGGATCAAACAAAAAAGTAGGCCTCCTTTTTTTGAAATACTGATAGGCATTATGTGGATGAAGGGTTTCATATTCATGATCTATTCATTCAGGATATAGCTGCGGTTACTTTTCCAGTGTTTTCGGTTTAAGAAATAGGATTTGCAAGAGAAGTGCTAACAGTACCGCAGCCCCCAATAATGCAAAACCTAACCCAAAATGGCCTTCATCCTTAAATCTTCCCAGCCATTGTGTGATGACAGCTCCAGCAAATACACCTACCATATTCATAAAGCCATAAGCGGTTGCCCGCAAATTTTTGGGAACAACCTGACAAAGAATAGGCATATTGTTGGCATCGAAAATACCAAAACCAATTCCAAAACAGACTGCCGCCCCCACAACTGCAGGTAGAGTCTGACCTAACCCTAAAAACAATAAAGCCGGTATAGTCAGTCCAAGGCCAATGGCACTGGTATAGATGCGACCGCGGATATGTTTTTGCACCCATCTGTCACTGAGTATTCCGCCGACGATAACCCCGATAAAGGATGAGATCGCAATTGTGATTGTCGACAATGGACCTGCGCTGGCCATTGGAATATTTAGGCTATCTGCAAACAATGTTGGCAGCCAATTTTTGATGGCCCAACCCGGTAAGCTTGGAGCGGCGAAATAAAACAATAGAATCCAGAATGCTACATTGGAAAATAGCAGCAGTAAGCTTTTAAAGAGGGGTAATTGATCTTCTGAAGTACGCTCATCAGTTGACGGTTCGTGCTTCTTCTCCAGGAGCAAGACTGCAAGTAGGAGGGCATAACATATTCCGATAATTCCAAACCAATGAAAAGCAGTATGCCATCCTTTTGAAGCGGCTAATGTTGCACCAAAACCGCCTAAAGCCTGCCCCGTATAGAGTCCTGTCATATGTAGCCCAATGGCCAGCGATCGATTTTTTCCAGTATGGTAATCGGCGATCAAGGAAAGGGCTGTCGGGATATACAGCGCTTCACTAAACCCCATAATAGCCCGTAGTACCAATAGTGTTGTGTAATCGTGCGCCAGCCCCATACCATAAGTTACCGCTGACCAAACAAAAAGACTACCTACGATCAGCCATTTTCTATTGCTACGATCGGCAACGATACCCGCTATCGGACTCATAAGACCATAGATGTAAAGAAATACGGCCATCAATACACCAAAAGTCTCAGCACGCTGCAACTGTGGAATATCGACCTGCATGGCTTCACGCATAGTTGATAGCATCTGCCGGTCCATATAATTCAACAGGGCTACCCCCCAAAGGAGTGCTACAACGAGCCACGGGTAAAAAGATTTATGTCGTAAAGAAGAGATCATCTTAAGCTTTATCAGGGTTATATGAATTTTTTATATCTTATTTTTTCAATCCTATTTATTAGAAAATGTTGCTACTAAAATCTCAGGAGTACGAACGCCTGCCTTAATTTCGCCGCTAGGCAAAATGATCATGTCGTCCCAGACCACCGCTGTCGTGGTCACCGGCCCATCCGATGGCAGATCCGCCATCCGGCTCCATTTTTTAAGATTCAAATCATAGCGCCATATTGCTCTACCGAAACCAGGATGATTGATTTGCAATTTGTTTTTAGCATCAATAAGTTGCTGTCTCTTCGATGGATTCGCTTCCTTTTTAGCGTCAAAGATCAACGATTCCACCCGATGGAAGGTATCACCCCGATCTGCGCTCAGCAACCATATTCCTTGGTCGGGTAATAAACATGCGGTTCCTGCCGCAGCAGGAAAAGGAATGTCTGCCTGTTTAGACCAGGTACGACCATCATCGGTAGAGCACCATAGTTCATGGTATAACGTTGAAGGGCTCTCAGGATGAGCCTTTCTTCCACCCAGTAGATAAAGATTATTTTGGCTATCAGACAACAATTGTAAATGGGAGACGGCATAGGGTAATTTTCCCACACAGCCCCATCCTTTTTCAAGATGCGCCAGATCCAATTGCAAAACTTGGTCCGATACCGTATCCTGCTTTTCACCACCGACGATGACGAGTTTATTCCCATGAACTACCGCTCCCATATTGGCAAGCGGAAATGGGAGATCCGGAAAGTCTGACACCGAAATTTTCTTGTTAGAGCCATCGTATTTAATTAGTCGACAAGCGGCTGTTTTTCCTTCAAGAGTCTCTCCACCGATAACCAGCAATCCATCGGGTAGACTCAGGCTGGCAGCGTATGCAACCGCCATAGAAAGACTATCCTGCGCTGCTAAACGTAGTCTTACCCCTTCTTTTCTGTAAATAAATACTTCTTTTTGGATCTCTTTCGCACCGCCTTCCCAGGGTGGTAAATGCGGAAAATTCGCTCCACCGGCAATCAGAAGACAATCGCCTGTGACACCAGCTATTGGTCCTGCCAAACCAATATGCGCCTTTCCATCTTGCATAGCCGGCAACGTAATGCCTTTATGCCATTCCAATTGACCGACTTGTGCATCAACAGCTCCTGTAAACAGTATTCCCACGATAACTCCCATCCAATGTTGTTTTGTCATATCTATTTATTGTTGAACATACTCGCCAAGCTATTCTTAGTTATCTCCTGAGGGAAACACGTTAGCCCACAAGAACAAGTGAGCTAACTTAATGCGCAAAAACCCTGAAAGCCAACTTTCACCGCATCTTCCGTAAACAGTTCAAACTGCTCAACAGACATATTTTTCACGGGCAATCTAAATGCTCCGCAGTCAAGCCCAATTAATTTCATATACGCTTTCCCTACTGAAATACCACCATACTTCCCTAACAACGTGATCATATCGATAGATTGCTGCTGCAAAGCATTAGCTTTTTCAAGCTCTCCCTTATCATAAGCCTCCATAAGTGCAAGGTATAAAGGTGCTGCGTAGTTATAGGTACTTCCGACCGCTCCTTTGTTACCTAATACCAAAGCGGACAGCATATTCTCATCTCTTCCCCATAACATATCATACTTGCGATCTGCATAATTCATACAGCTTAGAAAATCCATAAAATCTTCGTGTGTATATTTGATTCCCTTAAAATTGGGTATCACCCCATCAATCTGCTTCAACAGGTCGATCATCTGGAAATTTCCGCCGGTCAATACAGGAATATGATAATAATAGAAAGCCGTATTCGGTGCCGCACGTGCAATTTCCACACAACATTTTGCCAATTGATCCACATTAGCAGGTTTGAAATAAGATGGTGCAGTAAATGACACGACATCGACCCCTGCTTGTTCGGCCAGCCTAGCCAATTGTTGGCATTCTTTGATATTTGTTCCGCCCAGAAGCATCATGAGTGTAAATGCATCATCCTCTTTTGTCAATCTGGCCCAAGCTGTCATCACTGCAACTTTTTCCTCAAAAGTCAACGACACCCCTTCTCCGGTAGAGCCACAAATAAAGGCTCCCGTGACGCGGTTGCGCTTTAACATCGCATAGTATTGCGGAATCAGCTCAAGATTCAATTCTCCGTTTTCATCGAAAGGAGTAAATGGCGCTGCAATTAATCCTGAGATTTTTTGATTTAGCATATGGTATTTTATATAAAAAGTTAACAATATCCTGTCTCAATCCCACGCGAAGGTCTGAGACAGGATATTCGTTTTTAGGTTCCCTTATAACCTGGATTTTGCTGATCATTTAATTTGGGATCTACAGTAAGTGTCCCCAAGTCTATTGGCCATAAGATTTTATGTTTCTGACCATCAATATTGTTCAATACGCCGACTAAGTTCAAATCTTTACGAAACACCAATGGTTTTCCAGCAGAATCCTGCATGCGTCGCAAATCGAACCATCGCTTGCCCTCGGACACAAATTCCTTTGTACGTTCATAGAAGATCGCTAATTCGTTTGCCTCAAAACTGCTATTTATAAACAAAGGTGCTTTTCCAGCGTATGCCCGATTACGTACAGCCATGATTTCAGCAGTTGGATCCTCTCCCAATTTATTCTTAATTTCCGCCAACAATAAATAGGCCTCCGATAGACGATAAACAGGATAATCATCAGAATAGTTACGAACGCCGTCTATCAAAGTTCCCAAGAATTTTCTAAATACTATAGCAGATGTATTTCCTTTATTAAAATTAAGGAATGTTGCATTTGCCCTCGTATCAGCCTTTTCATATAATCTGTAGAGGTCCATTTTATACTCGTAACGGATCAAACCCGTGGATCCAGCCTGAAGAGGATCTTTTGGAATTGCCTGCCCATTATCATCTACATAGCCTGTGATATCATCACTTGCCGCATAAATGAAATTACTGAAAAATGAAGTCGCTTCTCCATTTAGGTAACGAAGTACAAAGATCATTTCAGCATTACCTTTCATCGCTGGTACACTGGCAGATTTAAAGGCCTCTGCAAAATTGCTGACAAGCGTATATTTAGGAATTACTTCTTCTATAGCGGCTTTTGCAAGTTTTAATTCCGCAAGACTATTCTCTGGGGCCTTTCCATCCACATCAACTTTGGCCGACCATAAATATACCTCCGTTTTTAACATTTTTGTTGCCGACAAAGACCATTGTGCTTTTTGATTTTTAGTCTCGTAGTTTCCTGAAAACGATTTTTCCGATTTATCAACTTCCGATTTGATAAAGTCTAAGGTTTCTTTTTCCGTTTCTGTTCGCGCCTTATATGCTTCTTCTGCCGAGGTCGGGGTATTAATTGCTGCTTGTGGTTCTGTCACCAAAGGCACCCGGCCATAAGTTCTAAACAAATAGAAATAATAAAAAGCACGCAGTCCGTAGGCTTGCCCCAAATAGTAGCCCTTTTGCAGATCTGTCAAATAATCGGCTTTCTCAACCTGATAAATAAAATTGTTTACCTGAAAAATTGGCGCGTACAATCCAGCCCAGCCCGATATGCCAGGAGAACTTTCACGAATATCCTGTGTAATTATCCCTGCTGAGTTCAATGATGCTGTTCCTGTAAAACTGGTACCATCTCTTAAGGTTCCCCCACGCAGTTCACCCAAATTCCATAAGTTTTGCTGTTGTCCACGTAACTGGGTGTGGAGTCCCAACATAGCACCAGCAACCTGCTCGTTGCTTTTCCAGAAACTGCCGCTGGCAAAGTAATCCTCGGGACTAAGGTCTAAGTCAATTTCTTTGCAAGAAGAAAACAGAAAAACTGCAAGACCTATATATATAAATATCTTTTTCATAATTTGGAATTAAAATGTTAATTGAAGCCCAAGTATAAATGTTTTAGGAAGAGGGTATCCGCCTCCATTTTGTCCCACACTTCCACTTTCAGGGGAGAACAATGTATTTTTTGACCAATAGTGTAAATTTTGGCCTGTGGCGGAGATGCTTAAATCTTCCATTTTTAATCGGTTAGCAATGGATTTAGGCAAGCGATAAGAGACATTAATCTCTCTAAATGCCAGATAATTTCCTTTATTATAAAACATACTACTTTCCCGACTCGTATTATTTTTAAATAATTGATCTGCCCAATAATAAGTCGGATATTTTGCATTTGGATTTTCAGGTGTCCATGTATCAAATACACTTGTTGTCGTATTGAATGTTCCCTGCATCATTCCAAGAAACCAGGCTCTCGGTCCGTCATAAGCAACATAGCCCAATGCGTAATCAAAACGGGTACTCAAGTTAATATTCTTCCAGCGCAAAGCTGCACCAAATCCGCCCGTCCATCTCGGCACTGTATTTCCCATATACACCCTATCATAAGAATTGATTATACCATCTCCGTTTACATCCTTCCACATAACATCGCCTAAAGCTAATGGATAGTATAAATTCTTCTCACTACTGGACAACGCATTATAGACATCCGGATGTACCAATGTACGTGCACCGATCAGATCCTTCAATTGCAAGGCATAGCTATCCAACTGTTCTTTTGTCCGAATGATCCCGATGGCTTCATAAGCATAAGCAACATTCGGGTCTTGCCCCTCCTGATTGCCTCCTACCCAAATGAGTTCTTTGGATTTTGGATCATAAACCTGTAAACCGCCTTGTCTGTTATTTTCAACGCCATTAAAAGGCAATTTTAAGATCTTGTTCTTATTATACGCCGTATTCCAATTAAAGCTTAGATCCCAATCTTTCCTTCTCAGCATTTGATAATTCACCCCAATTTCGACTCCCTGATTCTGCATATCACCATTGTTGGTCGTAATTGTAGTAAAACCGGCTGAAGCTGGTAATGATAAACTTGCAATCTTATCTTTAGTCGTCCGATGATAATAGGCAAGACTCAAATCAATCTTATTTAAGATTCTGGATTCAAGTCCGACTTCTTTTGTAATCAAACTCTCCCATTTGAGGTTTGGAATTGAAAGCGTGGACATGGTGTACCCCACTTGCCCATCATACTTGTTTGTGCCATATGAACCTTGAAGTGTATAAGATCCGATTCCACTGACATTACCGTTCCCTCCATAACTAGCGCGTAATTTTAACGTATTTACGACTTTATCAGTGCCTAAATAATCCTTCAGGAAATCTTCACGGTGTAGAGCCCAACCGACTGAAACTCCAGGAAAGGTTCCCCATCGATTATTTAGTAATGTCGAATAACCATCTCTACGTGCAGTCAATGTCAAAAGGTATTTTTCTTTATAGTCATAGTTTACTCGTCCAAAATAGGACATGATACGTTGTCGATCATGGTATGAATCGATACTTCTTTTATTGGCCTCTGGACTCGTTAATCCAAGATCCATAAAGTCGTCTGTTGGAGCTCCACTTCCCGCAGCTGTAAATCCATTGTTATACGTATCAAAAAATTCCGACCCCAACATCGCGTCAATATGATGCGAACTCGCGATTTCAGTTCTGTAATTTAAGACTGCGTTATAGGTTTGATTATATATTTTATCATAGGAAGCCGAGGAATTTCTTGTGCGAACATAATTTCCTGGGCTGGCTATATAATCCTTATTAAAGGACTCCGAAGTAGACTGGTTAAAAAACCAGTTTCCACTGACGCGTAAGCTAAGATTCTCCAAAAAATTAATTGTAAAAGCTTGGGTAAGCGTAAGCTTCTGATTTAGATTTTTACGAATGAACTTATCATCATTTACCAGAGGGTTCCCATCTTGATAATCACGACCAACGAGCAGATCTCCATTGGCATTTGTACCACGCATTGTTGGAGGGGCCCCCAGTGCCCGCGTCATATAGTTTCCTTCTCCGTTAATAGCGTCACGCCATTTCGTATACGCGAAATTCACCCCTGACAATGAATGTAGCCAAGGTTTAACTTTATATTCGCCATTTAACACAAAAGTTGTACGATCATAAAAAGTATTGATTGGCATCCCTTTCTCGTTATACTTCCCCACACTTCCATAATATTTACCTTTATCGTTCCCACCTTGTAATGCGATATTATAATCTTGCGTCAAACTAGCATCACGAAGTGCATATTTAGCATAATCAAAATCTTTAAAAATTAGTTCTTTTCCAGTCACAGGATCAATCATGGTCTGCCATCCCTGTTGCAACAATTCACGATTGGTATCATCGAGCAACATGGTACTCCACACGGCATTGCTGGTAAGATTACCATCTAGGATATTTCCTTTATCATCCTTATATTTATTCCCCGTACCAAAGGGGCCCACACTCGTTAATTGATTCAATTGGGACGGTTGATATTGCCCAGATACCTGAACACCTTTTCTACTCCAGTTTAAGTAATCTTTGGCACTTAGGAAATCAAAAGGGTTGTTCAATTTATTAACACCAACTTTAGACGACAATGTAATATTGGAAACACCTTCTTTTCCCCTTTTTGTGGTTATCAATATCACACCGTTTGCAGCCCTAGCACCATAAATTGCTGTAGCAGAAGCATCTTTTAAGACATCTATCGATTCAATGTCATTTTGATTAATGTCATTAAATCCATTTCTAATCAAGCCGTCAACAATAACCAATGGCGTGCCACCGCCGCCATACGTAGTCCCACCTCGAAGCACAACCGTGGGTACAGCTCCCGGTCTTCCTGAAGTTTGCTGCACTCGAATACCCGGTATCGTACCCGCTAAAGCAGAAGCTGGGTTCGAGCGAACTCCAGTTTCAAGCACTTTTTTATCCAAGCTGCTTACAGACCCCGTTAAATTCGACTTCTTCATTTTTCCATACCCCACCACCACGACTTCATCCATTTGCTCAACCTTGGACTCGAGTTTGATATCCAATTGATTTAATTGCCCAACTTTCACTTCATATGGTCTATACCCCGTAGACGTGATAATTAATACGGTATTGGGATTCGTGCTGATCGAGAATGTTCCATCAGCGTTTGTCTGCAAAGATTGGCTGGACCCTTTGACTTTTACAGTAACATTGCCAAGCAATTCCCCTGTCTTTGCATCGGTAATTTTACCCCGCACGGCATGGTCTTGTGCTTGCGCTAAGAGCATGTTGCCCATCAAAATAGACAGGCTGAGGAGGGTTCGTAATTTTAGGTTTGAATACATATTGGTTTGTATTAAGTATTACATATATGCAAATATATAAATTACAAAATGTAAAAAACAAATTTTAATTAAATTATGTATAACATATTAATCACATTTATTAATTATCTTTGCCTTAACGCGCCTAATGCGCTATTATGTAATATATATGGAACCGAATTCTTCGTTCATAGAACATCTGAATACAATTGATACTTCTTCTCTTGTAGATCGTGCCGAAAAAGAAATCATCAATCTTTTTGTCAATCAAGGCTTAAAGGTTGGAGATGCTTTACCTAAGGAAATTGAGCTGGCAGAAACCCTTGGCGTAAGTCGTACGGTGGTTCGCGAAGCCATGTTGCGGTTGCGTATGGTCGGATTGATCGAGTCCAAAAAACATCGCGGAGCTGTTTTAACGAGTCCAGATCTTATAAAACCCCTACGCAAATCACTTTATCCGACCATTATGGAAAACAAGACCTTACAGGATCTTTTTGAAATGCGTATGGTTCTGGAGATAGGTATGGCGGATATTCTCTTTGAACATATACAAGAAAAGGACATGGAGGAATTGGAAGCGATCGTTGCAAAAGAACCTATAGATGCAGATAATACTATTTTCGACATTGAAACTGAAATTGCCTTCCATGGTAAGCTTTACGAAATAACTGGAAATACGATTCTCAAAGACTTTCAGAACATGCTTTTACCTGTTTTTCAGTATGTGCACAGCAGTGGCTTACTGACCAGTCCCAGCTCATCGAAAAGCTTTATCTCACACCGAGGCCTAGTAGATATATTGAAGGTGGGCAATGCTGAGGTGTTTCGAAATGCCATGCGCAAGCATCTTGATAATCATTATCAGCGCCTTTTTTTATATAAGAAATCTATTGGATAATCTGTTTAACAGGATTGATTCACTTTACGATAGAAAGGCCCGATTATATGATTGGGCTTTAAGCATCTACTAAAGCGAAGAGTATACACTTAATATTGCCTTAAATCCCATAATTGTCCTATAAAAAAGATCTGATCTATCCTTTATTCTCATTGTAATTCGAATCAAAAATACAGCGGCAATGATATGAAAAAGTAAATTCACTCACTTAATTATTTTATGTAATACATAATAATCATTATCTTAGTCAGCATGATAATGCTTCGCTAACGCTATACTATTTCAAATCGCATAGCTTAAAAAAGCTTGATTCATTCAATTTAAACCGAAAACACAATGAAACTCAGGATCTTTTTATTTGCTGTACTCGCAACATTTCTGCATAAAAATACATTTGCACAAAAAAAGCCTAATATCATTATCATTATTTCCGATGATCATGCCTATCAGGCAATAGGCGCCTATGGTTCGAAATACGGAAAAACACCACAGATAGATCGCATCGCTGCTCAGGGTGCTCTATTTAAAAATGCGTTTGTAAACAATTCCATCTGCGGACCATCCCGGGCTACATTATTGACGGGCAAGTACAGCCATAAAAATGGATTCAAAGACAATGAAACTTCTGAATTCGACTTTAGCCAAGATCTTTTTGTGAAACAGCTCCAAAACGTAGGTTACAATACCGCTTGGGTGGGTAAAATTCACTTAGGAGACAAACTGCAAGGTTTCAACTATTATGACATTCTTGTTGGGCAGGGAACCTATTTTAATCCAGATTTTATCAGCAAAGAGGGCCGCAAACGCACTGAAGGGTATGTATCCGATATCGTAACCGAAAAAGCAATTGATTGGTTAGATACCGTAGATGCTGAGAAGCCCTTTTGTCTAGTCATCGGTCACAAAGCTACACACCGTACCTGGATGCCGGATCCAAAGGACTTTGGGAGCTATGATGCTGTAAATTTCACCTTACCCGCTACTTTCTACGACAATTACCAAAGTAGGCCGGCAGCTGCATTGCAGGAAATGTCCATTGACAAGGACATGAAAATGGGCTACGATCTCAAAATGTTCAATTCGTTGGAAGACATGATGGCCGACGGTAACTTCAAGCGGATGAACCAAACTCAAAAGGACAGCTATATCGCCTATTACCGTCCTATTTATGAACAATTGAAACAGGGTAATTTGACAGGAAAACAGCTCGCTGAATGGAAATTTAGACGATTTATGATTGATTATCTCAATACTGCCCAATCCATGGACCGCAACATCGGGAAAGTATTGGATTATTTAGATCGAAAATCCCTCGCTGAAAATACAATTGTAATCTATCTTTCAGACCAAGGTTTTTATATGGGTGAACATGGCTGGTTCGATAAACGTTGGATGTATGAGGAGTCTTTTCGTACACCAATGGTCATGCGGTACCCAGCCCTGTTACACCCAAACTCAACTATAAATGCTAAAATTGTCAACGCTGATATCGCTCCCACGCTATTGGAATTAGCTGCTATCCAAAAACCGAAAGACATGCAAGGTGAATCTTTTGTTCATGTTCTGAAAAATAACAGCGAGGAACATCGGAAAGATCTGTTCTATCATTATTTTGAAAATGGCGAACATGCCGTGAGCCCCCACTTTGGTGTTCGTGATGATCGGTATAAATTGATCCGCTATTATAAACGGATCGAAAATTGGGAACTCTTTGACCTTCAGAAGGATCCCAATGAACTCCATAATATCTACAAGGATCCTACCTATCGAAGCGTCGTCAAACGGATGAAAAAGAAACTTCTCACGCAAATGCGCCAATTTGATGACAAAGAAGCAGAAGCAATTTACAAAATCAACATCGACCAATAATGCCATGAGGGTATCCGATCTACTGGATACCCTCATTTTAATACTATACCCTTCTTCAAATTGCTTATCGAAATGCTAGCTATATCGTGAAGCACAATATAATCATCGCAAAAAGATTGCCCTTCAAACAAATAATTCAAAAGATATTGTAACAAATAAAATCCGCAATCGATTGTTTTTTAAATAAATTTTCATTTATAATATAAAATTCATTTCTTTAATATTGTATTAAAATGATTTACATTTAATCATTTTGACCCTCAATATAGCCAAGATATACGTACTTAAATTTTATGAAAATTTACTTATTTTTAATTTTATTACTAACCACAACTATAGTTATAGGCCAATCGAAGGGAAAAGTTCTCGGGACGGTATTTTCTCAAAACGCGGAACCATTAGAAAAAGCAACTGTAACGATTCTCAATTCAAAAGACTCTTCCGTGGTTTCCTATCTCCTTACTGATACAAAAGGTAAGTTTGAATTTGTTAAAATTCCAACAGGCACCGCACTAACACTTTTTATTTCACATGTCAATGCAAATCCCTTTCGTCAAGAATTCAATATTCCTAACGGAGAAAATTATGATTTCACTCTATTAAAGCTCGATTCCAAAAGTCTCGATGAAGTAGTCGTCAATATCGTTCCCCCCGTGCGGATGAATAAAGATACGTTAGAATATAACACCAACTTCTTCAAAACTCGCCCCAACGTCAACGTAGAGGAATTGCTCAAAGAACTACCTGGTCTGCAGGTCAATATGGATGGTTCGATTTACTATCAAGGAAAAGAGGTTTCAAAAGTAAAAGTAAATGACAAGGATTTCTTTTCGAGTGATCTCCGTATTGCTACACGAAACCTGGACGCTTCGCTTATTAAAACTGTACAGGTGTACCGTGATAAGGGTGAAACAAAAAAGGATAATGAAGACGAAGATAAACTGCCGATCACGATTAATTTAAAATTTAAGAAAGATTTCCTCAGAGCGAGCTTCGGTAAGCTCTATGGCAGTGCCGGTACCCGGAGTAGATATGAGGCTGGCGGTTTATTCAATACATTTAAGGATACACTCCAGCTGAGTTTAATCGGTTTCGGAAATAACATTAACCGCCAAAGTTTTGACTACAATGAATTGAACCAAGAAGCTGGGCTTGGTCGTTCCGAAAATTATGGTTTTGATAATTTTGGAGGTAGAAACTATTCAGGTAAAGCCAACGATATAGGCTTAGGATTTAACCTCAACAATGACTGGGGAAAGAAAACCAAGTTGAATATCATGTATATGCTGAAATATAATAAAGCCGAAAATCAGAATACAGGCAATCAAATTTCTTTATTCGACCAGGAAAAACAATATTCAGAATCCAATTACCAACAACAGGAGAGATCTGTAGGGCATAATATCAAAACCCTGCTCCGTCATCGCATGGACACCACAGCCTACTTTGAATTTACACCGAGTTTGGGTATCAATACAAAAAACAGCTCAACCTTAGGAAGGAACCGCTCCTATACGGATCTCAAAAAACTAAATGACGCAACAGGTACAGGAGGAAATAATGAAAATACACTAAACTATTCACATGGTTTCTATATCGAAAAACAACTCCATAAAAATCATATTGTATCGTTTAGAAATACGGTTTCCATCAATACCAATGAAAAGACCGACAGCTCTTTCCAGCTTACCAATATTTACGATACAGCAAATCCTCAAACTAGTCTATGGCATAAAAACCTAACACAAAATAATTCCAACAATCTCTATTTTAGTGCTGCCTATTACAATAAAACTATTAAAAAACTCAACTTTGATTATTATTTTACCTATGTCACCAACCGGCAGGGACCACAGGAGAGTGTGTACATCAACCGCGACAGTACTGGAGAAGTACATGCCGCTCCCTATGAAAATAGTTACCGTTACAAATACCAGGATTATATTACGGGGATTATATTTTACTGGAGACCAACCAAAGATTTCAACGTAAAATTTGGAACAGCCTATCAAGTAAAGGCAAATCATTTTGATTTACTTAAAATCAATTCGGTCGAGAAATCATCTTTAGGCTACTGGCTTCCCAATATTAACATCCGTTATAAAGATCTAAACCTCGGCTGGTACAAAGATCTCGAGTCTCCCGAACTCTACGGAATTCAACAGCTCGTCATGGATCTAAATCCATTGTATACGCGAAAGACATCTTTTATATTCAACAATATCGAAAAACAGAATGTTAGTATATCCTACTATAAGTATACCTCGAAATTGCAGTTTAATGTCAATGGGAATATCAATTATGTCAATAACAGCATCGGGAGCCGTAGCTGGCGAAACAACAATACAGGACAAATGACCACCCAGATGTTTCTTGCTGGATCAAAATATAACTATAGTGCCTATACTTACCTGAGATACAACCTAAAAGCTAATAAAAATTGGTCATTCTATCTATCGCAAAACAACAATATCTACACCTATGAAAATTATAGTTCCATCAATGATGTTGATAATAAAGGGACCAATATAGGGATTAATGCCAGCCAACAATTTTCCGCGACTTGGAAAAACATGGTGACGATATCACCACAGTACACTTATTCTTGGAACAAAAACATAAATTCGGTAAAAGATAAACCCGACTTTATTGAATCAACCTATTCTACACATAAAATTGGCGCAGGATTGAATATTAATCCGATCCACGGGTTTTCATTGGAATCTACCTACTCGCTAGATAACCGGGCCAGCGGATTGAGTGGAAGAAAAAACTACCATATCTTAAATGCTTCAGTCTATTACACATTGAAAAACAATTCACAGCTAAAATTGACTGGCTTTGACATATTGAATCAGAATACCCAAAATTATTGGGGCAGTCAGGGCAACAGGACGTATTTTGGAAATTCACTAACATTAAAACAATATTTTATGGTAGGTTATATTCACAAGTTTAATATTGTCAAAACAAAGAAATAGATCAGGTAAAGAGCTGAAGCTTGTTCATAACAACGATAAAAATAATCATTACAATCTTTCAATATTCGATATCTTACTTTTCATTTCTTCAAGTTCAGCTCGTGATAAACGTTGCTTTTCAGAATAGCTATCTGCATGTTGCTCGCGCAATTTGCGTAGGCCCTTTCGGCTATCCGCTTCATAATCGTTTAGGTCAAAGGTAACAGAGTCTTTCGTTAAATTGGCGATGCGATAAAGCGTACGCATGGTTTTTCCATCTTTTGTATAAGAAAACTCATACACATCGCCAACCTTTGGATCTTTCAGGTATTTTTCCTTCTTTTTTGCACCGGAAATTCCTGCTATAACAATAGCGGATACAAAAAGTCCAATCAGAACTAAGCCCGCAAAATATCCAATAGGTGTTTTACGGATAGTTCCCGATGATATGGACTGAAGTGTTTGTGGGTCGATTTCACGTTGATAACTTAGCTTTTTGCAATGGGTACACATGGTAATAATCTCCGAGGCATATGGAAATAGGGGTATCCAAAAAATATGAATGTACTTCACTTGTCTGTATGCAAAAAGAGACTGAGCAGTACCACAATATGCACAGTTGCCAATCGCCGATTGCGATCTGTTAGCTAATACCTTTGTTCTTGTGCCAAAAATAATCATTTTGTTATACGTTTTATTACATGGAATGGCTGAACAAGAATGTTGCCCTTTCCTATTTAAGAATACAAAGATTTACAATTCGTGCGTCGCTGTTTATGATTCGTATCCGCCAATCAATATTCTGATAGGCAACATATTGCATAGAACATATGAAGGTATTCCGGAAAGAAAACGAACTTGATTAATTAGCCTCCCCGCTCCTTTAACGACCACATCTCATCATTCTGACTCAAAAATTACAAAAAACAAAAAAACAAAGTATAGTTATCAGGTAGATTTTATATATTTGCATTAACATTTTTTAACACATGAAACAGCATACAGATAATATCCTTGAAAAACGAATGTCCTAAGGGGATGTTTTTACAGGTAAATTTCAAATATCTCCTATAACCCAACTCAAACAATAAACTCACTATTATAATTAATATGGCAAAAAATAACATAAATTTTGTCGTAATGGCCGCGCTTTGTCTTAGTACTGGTGCGCTATACGCACAAACCACTATAAAAGGAAAAGTAGTCGACAACAACAACAATCCTATCCAAGGGGCTACAGTTACCGAAACAAGCAGTAAAAAGCAGGTTCAAACAGATGCAAATGGATTATTTGAGTTCCCTTCGACCGGAAGCTCACTCAACATCAGCATTCAATACATTGGCTTTGAAACTAGGACTGTTCAAACCAATCCTACAGGTTTCACGACTGTTCAACTTCTGCCAACGACTTCACAGCTAAATGAAGTCGTTGTGACAGCCTTAGGTATTTCCCGCGAAAAAAAATCATTGGGTTACGCCGTACAGGAAGTTAAATCTGTTGAACTTCAGACGCGTCCCACCAATGCCCTCAGTGCCTTGTCTGGAAAAGTTGCAGGACTTCAAGTAACGACCTCAGGTGGAAATATGGGTGGATCTTCCCATGTTTTACTGAGAGGTATTAACTCAATCGCGGGGAACAATCAACCTCTATATGTCATTGATGGTACCCCAATTGATAATACCGATCTAAACTCTTCTTCTACTATCAACGGAAGTGCCGGTAAAGACGTTGGTAACATGATACAAGATATCAACCCAGACGACATTGATAATATTTCGGTATTAAAGGGGCCTTCTGCTGCTGCACTTTATGGTTCTAGGGCAGCCAATGGAGTTATATTGATTACCACCAAACGTGCATCAAAAGGTGAAAAAATAGATATTTCCTTAAATACTGGGGTTGATTTTGAAAATATCGTTCGATTACCCAAAAGACAACATCTCTATGGTCAAGGGTATTCTACAAGCTTTCAAACCCAAAACATCAACGGAACAGACTACAAAACAGTCGATTACGCCGCAGACGAAAGCTGGGGACCAAAACTGGACGGCACACCTGTGCTTCAATGGTATAATCTAAACCCTGAAGATGAGGCTAACTATTTAAATCCTTCTCAGTGGATTTATCCTAAAAATGATGTTAGTTATTTCTTTCGGACAGGTGTATCCAACACCAACAATTTTTCCATAGCAGGAAATAGCGGAAATACAAATTATCGCTTTTCCTACACTAATAAAAATGTAACGGGAACAACACCTAACTCCAGTTTGGGACGTAATACGTTTAACTTCTCAGGAGGTACACAATTAGGTAAACTGAAGATTAATTCGAATTTCAACTATATCCGTAATGCATCAGTAGGCCGTCCATGGACAGGTGCTTCCAATAGAAATATTATCCTGGAAGCATTCCAATGGGGAGCTGTACAAGTCGATTACAAAATACTGGAAAACTACAAACGTGAAGACGGAACCCCGTTAGCCTGGAACCGAACGGGATGGCAAAATACGCCTGCCGCCGAGGCGACCCGCTTTATTGATAATCCCTATTGGTCAGCCTATGAGTCGTACATGGAGGACAATAGAGATCGTTTCTACGGTAATATTGGTTTACAATATGACTTAAACAATTGGCTAACTTTAGGAGCTAAAGTACATGGAGATATTTATTCATTCCAATCCCAAGATCGAATTGCGGTATACTCACGAAGCACTTCTCAATACGAAGAAGCGAACAATAAGTTAAATGAATACAACTACGAATTTTTGGCTACCGCCAAGAAAAATTGGGATAAATTCTCCCTTATAGGAAACGTAGGCGCCAATCTCCGTGACCAGCAGCGGAAGCAAGACTACGCGATTACACAGGGTGGTTTGATTATTCCTAATTACTATAACCTGAAAAATGCCAATGCAGTTAAAATTGACAACTTCCGATACCATAGACGCATTGCATCAATCTATGGTAGCTTTTCTTTGGGATACAACGATTTTCTATACTTAGATGGAACAATACGTAATGACTGGTCATCTACATTGCCGACCAACAACAATTCATTTATATATCCATCCCTGACAGGTAGTTTTGTTTTTAGCCAATTGGAAGCCTTTAAAAAATTGGATTGGCTTAGTTTTGGTAAAATCCGCTTGGGATGGGCTCAAGTCGGAAATGACACAGATCCTTATCAATTGTATAAAGTCTACGAACCCGAACAATCCTTTGATGGACAAGCATCCTATGGGCTTCCAAGCACTAAACCAAATGCTAATCTAAAACCTGAAATTACCAGCTCTTGGGAGACAGGCGTAAATCTACAATTATTCAAAAATCGACTAGGATTTGATGTAACCTATTACAACAACAATTCTAGGAATCAAATCTTACCAGTTCCTGTTTCATCATCATTCGGGTATGCCGGAAAAGTATTCAATGCTGGAAAAATTAATAATAAAGGAATTGAAGTCGTCTTAAATGGTACCCCTATCAAACACGAAAATTTTACTTGGGATGCGACAATCAACTGGGCTAAAAATAAAAACAAAGTCATTAAACTGGATGATCAGGTCAATACATTGAGCTTAAGCAATTCCTTGGTCGAGCTCGTTGCACGTGAAGGAGAATCTTATGGTCAATTTTTGGGTTACGACTTTGTCTATGCTCCGGATGGACAACGCGTTGTACAGGCAGATGGCACCTACATGAAAACATCACAGTTGGTTCCTTTAGGGTCAGTACTACCCGATTTTACCTTCGGTATCCAAAACAGTTTCCGTTACAAAAACTTTAGTCTAGGCTTTTTAGTCTCGGGTCGAGTGGGTGGAAAATTCTTCTCACAAACCTATAAAGTTGGTATGTATTCGGGTATTTTGGATAAGACAGCTGCAAATAATATTCGTGAAACAGGTGTCGTTCTCGATGGCGTTAAGGGAGATGTTGCATTCCATAGTGATGGTTCGTATGATGTGAGTAACATCCAGCAGAATACCACCAATATTACCGCACAACAATGGGCGCGCAATGAATATAATGGCCCAACAACATTTTCAATTTTCGATGCAACATATGTTAAGTTAAGGGAAGTTACGCTGGGATACAATTTCAAATTAACTAATCCCAAAATTATCAAAAACATTGGCGTGAATGTATACGGACGTAACCTTTGGAACATTTATACCAAGAGTAAATATATTGATCCAGAGTTTACATCCAGCGGTGGAA
This sequence comes from Sphingobacterium sp. UBA7038, assembly GCF_002494055.1. Lineage (NCBI taxonomy): Bacteria > Pseudomonadati > Bacteroidota > Sphingobacteriia > Sphingobacteriales > Sphingobacteriaceae > Sphingobacterium > Sphingobacterium sp. UBA7038. The sequence continues at coordinate 82,323 of NZ_DLAV01000006.1, read as the reverse complement.
ATGTGCAGGGTATCGAAGGTGGAAATATACCTCTTCCGGTTACTTATGGCTTTAACGTTAATCTTAAATTTTAGAAGAATGAAACTCATCATGATTTATTCCGTAATATCCAAACCGGATAAATCTGATCGTTCATCAGCTTTAAAAGATAAACCAAGTGCAACTGATTCATAGATAATCAGAACAAGCACTTATAAATAAATATACACAGATGAAAATATCAAACATACTACATACTTCATTCATTGGCCTATCGCTTATTGCTACTTCGTGCTCCAAATCCACATTTAGCGATATCAATACAGATCCAAATCGACCTGCTTCTGTCACAACGCCAACAATTCTAGTGACAGCCGAGAAACAGCTAGTCAGTGCATTACGAAGTGAAGAGGTAAGCCTACGTGGTGCTCAATTATTTGCTCAGTATTTCAGTCAGAACATCTATACAGACCAATCTCGTTATCAAATACCAACAAGCTATTCAGACAACTATTGGACTGCGACCTACAAATCACTTAACAATTTAAATGAAATTATTAAGCTAAATACCAATGAATCCACTAAAGCGATTGCATCGGCAGGAACAGCAGGTACAAATACCAATCAGATTGCGATAGCAAGAATACTCAAGGCTTACGCTTTTCAGTCGCTAACAGATGTTTTTGGTGATATCCCATATGAATCTTATGGCAATAAAGATGCAGATTTTGAAGCTCTGCAGCAGGACCCGGATAACCTGACGCCGAAATATGCTAGTCAAGAGAAAATATACAAAGATATTCTCAATGAATTACAGCAGGCAGCTGATACACTAGCAAAGTATCCAACAGCCACGACTTTCGGAACAGCTGATATTATTTATAAAGGATCAAATACTAACTGGGCAAAATTCGCCAATTCGCTACGTCTACGTGTTGCGAATCGAATCAAAGGTAAAGATGCAGCTTTGGCAACGACACATATCGCCGATGCCATCAAAAAAGGTATATTCACCTCCAACAATGATAATGCGATATTTAAATACTCCAAAACATCACCAAATGAAGCACCATTGTTTAGAGCTACGGTAACTGCCAACAGAAAAGATTTTGCAATTTCTAATGTGATTGTTGAGACTTTACAGGGCAGCCGCGGTCCCTTTAAAATTGCCGATCCACGTCTGTCAAAATTTGCCAAACCGACAAGCTCAGGAAATATTTACTACGGCCAACCCTATGGTCTCCCCCTAGCAGCAGGCAATCTATTTCCTGTAGACAAAATATCATTGCCTAGTGACATTATCAACGCTGCAGATTATGGGGAAGTACTTATGGAATATGCGGAAGTAGCCTTTATTTTAGCGGAAAACAATAACTGGGATCAATCAAATTACGAAAAGGGTGTTCGGGCATCTCTTGAAAAATGGTCCGTGTCTTCTGATGAAGTAGCAACCTATTTGAGTAAACTTCCTGCTGCGAATAAGGAAAATGTGCTTTCTCAAAAGTACTTAGCACTTTTCAACCAAAGCATCGAATCTTGGTCCGAAATCAGAAGAACAGGGTATCCGTTATTCCTAATCAAAAAAGGTGATATTACATGGACCGGAACAGTAGAAGGCAAACCTGTCACATATACTTTCACTCCTGAGGTAGGCAGCACAATCCCAAGCCGTTTGGTGTATCCATTAAAAGAACAAAGTACCAATAAGACGAATTATCAAACTGCACTTTCACGACAAGGAGATGATGTAATCAGCACCAAATTATGGTGGAATAAATAAACTTCGGTATTTCAATCAGTTCACACCTGAAGCTTAGGCTTCAGGTGTTTTTTTATTATTATTTCTTATCTTCGTATAGCACTCTAAAGAATAAAATGCTATGGACGATCAAACATTAGACAGAATAGACCAACTTAGCGAGGAAGGAAACATCCAATGTGATGAAGGCAACTATCAGGAAGCAATTCGGGTGTGGACCGAAGCGCTTGATCTAGTCCCTAGTCCACAAAATGTTCATGCGGAAAGCCTCTGGCTCGAAGCTTCCATTGGAGATGCCTTTTTCTTAATGGACGATTTTCGCAATGCACTCTCCCATTTTGAAAAGGCAAAACAGAACATTATCGAAAATGCCTATGAAAACCCTTTTATCATGCTGCGCTTAGGACAGTGCTATTTGGAAGACAATAATAGCGAGTCTGCCCAGGAATATCTTCTCCGCGCCTATATGATGGAAGGAAGAGACATTTTTGACGATGAATCACCTAAGTATCTTAAATTTTTAGATGACAATATCGATTTGGATTGATAATAATTCGTCAAAACGAATCGATTACTTCGCCAACTTCCATAGGAAGATCAGACTCAAGAATGGAGGCTCCTTCCGCAAATATGGCCTTATACTTCTCGGCACGTTCTGCCTTTGTCTTCAATTTATCGTAGGTAGGTGCTGCTGAAATCATGCACATCACACCCTTTCTGTTGAAAAATTGATACATCGCCTGATTGGAATCCTTTAGTTCTGGCCCGATATAGACAATCATACGGTCGTAGGGTAATCCAGCGGATTTAAACTTCTCCAATGCAGCTTGATCTTTGATATGCATGGACATATACTGTTCTGGATTCTGCGCCAAATAAAACGCTGCCTGTTCAGTATTATGTACCGTAACCCACACCCAACTGTAGGCATTGTATTTTTTTAGTATTGCTGCTGTAGCCGCCAATGGTAAGTCTTTTTTATCTAAGTTGAGGATAGTTTTACCCTTTGCCCATTTAATAACTTCATCAAGTGTGTTAATACCATAGTTGGTCACATTTCCAGCCTGATCCTTTAGCTTCAGTTTACGCAATTCATCCCAGGTATGGTCTGCTATTTTTCCTTTTCCATTTGTGGTTCGATCCAATGTCGCATCATGCATCAAAATAGCAACACTATCCTTGGTATAACGCGGATCGATTTCAAAAATAGCCGTTGTTTTTTGCAGCACGGCCTCAAATGCCGCAATCGAATTTTCTGGAAGCCCAGCCTCAATCGTTCCCCGATGACCACTGACAATTTTTTTGTCGCTAGCATAGGTAAAATAATCTCGCATCGCCTGTGGAGAAGCAAACGCGAGTGAGTGGATTTTTTGTCCGACGACGATTGAGTACGACGAAACAAAAAGAAAAAAAGCAAAAAATGTTCTTCTCATGAATTTATAATTACGTTAAAATCTCTAAGCCTACGACACACAAAAAACAGTATGCTAAATTAATCATCCAAGATCAATAAGTCTTTAATAAAGCATTCAATTCGTGTAAACCCCTGCCCGTAAACATTTGCTTACCAATTCATATGCATCAAGTGCGACAAAATGAACTTGAAAATCACGACCTAACATCTATAAAAATCAAAAAAATAACGTATAGCTGTCGGCACAATGATAAAATAAACTATATTTGCACATTAATTTATATTTAATCTAAATAAATTACCATGAAAAATAGAACATGCTATACAATGTTCAGCAGTGGAATACTTTTGCTTTTAAGCGCTCAACTCAATGCACAAGAATTATCCCTAATTGTCAAGGACAGTGACAATAAACCATTAAGTCAAGCGAATATCAAAGTTGACGGAAAAAACGTCGGCTATTCTAATCAACTTGGACAATTCATTTTTGCCAAAAGACCGTTGAATAATCCCATTCAATTGCGTGTGTCTTATACAGGCTTTTCAACGGTTGAAAAAATGGTTAATTTAGATACCGTTCAACAGCCCCTGTTATTTCAGCTCAATTCTACTCAACTTTTAGATGAAATTATCGTAACAGCTGGACGTAAAGCGGAAAACATTTCAACTGTTCCTTCTTCAGTTTCTATTTTAACCACAAAAGAAATCGAAGCTCAAAGTCAGATAAGCACCAATCTTTCCACAATTTTGGGTAATACCATCCCGGGCTTGGGAACCTCAACCAACAAAGCGACTAATTCTGGACAAACACTGCGTGGGCGATCTGTACTGGTGTTGATCGATGGAATTCCGCAATCTACACCTTTGATGAATGGACAACGTGATCTCCGGACCATTGACCCGAGTGTCATCGAGCGCGTGGAGGTTATCAAAGGTGCCACATCCATCTATGGAAATGGATCGGCAGGCGGGATTATCAATTACATTACACGCAATCCCTCCAAAGACGCTGCAGCTATCCAAGGAATCACCAGTCTACGAACAACATTCAATCCCGTACACAGCGCCGGCACCATGGGATATCGCATAGGACAAACCTTGTACGGACAAAAAAACAGATGGAATTATACCGTTAGCGGTTCGGCCGATTACGTTGGCTTGCAGCGCGATGGCGACGGAGTTCCCCTTGGTCAGACAGACGGTCTTTCGAACACCTATCAATACAATGCATTTTTAAAGGCCGGATACCGTATCGATAGTAGTTCCAATATTACAGCAGTGTACAACTTCTACAGAAGTAACCAACACAACAGATACATCAGCCAAACAGGTGTATATGGTCAAACGCCAACGATAGGCGTAAAAGGCGATGATCCAGGTAAACCTGCCGGAACTCCGTATAACCACAATGCCATGTTGACCTATACTAAAAGTAATCTATTCGCTTCGACATCCTTAACTGCTTCTGCATACTACAATACATTTCGATCCATGAACCGTTATGTTGAGAAAGCCTCTGCATGGTACGGTCCGGGACAAACACAGATCAACTCGGAGAAAAAAGGCCTACGCGTTAACCTAAACACACCTTTCCAGGTATTGGGTTCCAATGCGGATATCACCTATGGTGTGGATTTATTAAATGATGTTACGGATCAAAATCTGACCGATGGCAGGGTCTATATTCCCTATATGAATATGTTAAACGTTGCTCCATACGCCCAGGTAAAAATTGATTTCCTAGAAAACTTAATCTTTAAAGGCGGTGTACGTTATGAAAATGCAACAGTCAAAATAAAGGATTTCAATACCATCGCTACAGGTCCCAACAACGAAGGAAGTATTGCTGTAAAAGGAGGCAATATCCCCTACAAAGGAGCGACCTTCAATGCTGGTTTGCGTTACAACAAATTCGCGATCTTTAATCCCTTCGTGAGTTTCTCTCAAGGTTTCGCGATCAATGAACTTGGCCGTATTGTACGTCGGGCAACAGATAATGATTTAGATAGCCTAAAAACTGATCCTATTATCACCAATAATTACGAAATCGGATTCTCAAGCAATTACAGCATTTTCCAGCTATCAGCATCTTATTACTACAGTACTTCAAAAATGGGTGTTGAACTGGTGGACATTGGCGGTTACCTGATGCCACAACGTCTTCCAGAAGATGTGTATGGTTACGAAATTGCATTAAGCGCTGATATTTCGCCTCAATTGACCATCGGTGGAACCTATGCCTATGTGGAAGGAAAGTCAAAAAAGGACGATGGATCAAAATCCTACCTCAATGGTTCACGGATCTCGCCAGACAAAGCAACGGGATACATCTATTACACGCCAATCAAACCCTTAACCTTTCAGCTTTTTTGGGTACATACCGGGTCCCGGGATCGCTTTCTTCCAAACGATAAAGGCGTCTACAAAAACAGTGAAGGCCCCGTTAAAACTGTTGACCTATTTAACTTAAATGGAAATTACCAAGTAAACAAACAATGGTCTATCGGTATGGGTGTAGAAAACTTATTCAATAAAAACTATTACCCTGTTGTCAGTCAATATCGTGCCTTAAATGAAGAATACGTCAAAGGACAAGGTATGTTGGCCTCATTTAACATCAATTATAAATTTTAATATGTTTAAGACCGTCATTCTTTGGTTGCATAAATGGCTCGGAATCATCACCGGAGTTGTGGTATTCATCCTAAGCCTGACGGGCAGCATATACACCTTTCAGGATGAGCTCAAGCTCTGGGCTTATCCTGAAAAATATTTTATCTCCGATACAACCATCCACTCAAAAACTCCACTACCATTAAGCACACTTCTTGACAGCTCACAGAAAAGCCTCAAAAAAAATCAAAAAATCACGCGGGTTGATCTCTATCCTTCGAAGAATCGTACCTGGGTATTTCGTGCCATAAAAACGGACGAAAAAGCATTTGGCCATTGGAATTATTACCGCTATTACAAACGAGTTTTCATCAATCCATATACTGGCCAGATACAGCAAGTAGAGAATTCAAAAACAGAGTTCTTTCAGTTAGTGCTTCAGCTTCACCTAAACCTCCTCTTGGGCAAGCAATATGGCCACCCTATCGTCGCCTGGTCAACGGTCATTTTTGTCCTTATCTTACTTAGTGGTATTGTTCTTTGGTGGCCAAAAAAATGGAAGGGCAAGAATCTCAAGCGCAGTTTTTGGTTAGATACCAAAGTCAAATGGAAGCGACTGAACCACGACCTCCACAATGTCATCGGATTTTACAGTTTATTTATCGGATTGATTTTTGCCATTACGGGACTCGCTTTTGCTTTTCCGGATTTTAAAAAGACCTATAGCGCAACATTCAATTTATTGCAGTCGCCAACAGCTTCTTCCACACGTAGCTCCCCTATACCCTTGCCCGCTGTGGAAAAGAAATTTCAGGACAATGCGCTGCGGTATGCCTTGACAAATTATCCGGATGCTGAAATGATGTCGATCCGACTAAAAAAAGAGACCGAAACAGCAATGGATATACAGGTGAGACATCATGAAAAACGAAGTGGTGTATTTGACTGGCTTTATTATAATAAAGAAGAAAACAGTCTTACAGCAGTCAAATCCAGCAACGAATTGCAGTATGGGGATAAGCTCGGTGCACTTAACTATGATATTCATACCGGTGCCATCGGTGGACTCACAACAAAAATTATCGCTTGCCTTGCCAGTCTCTTTTGTGCTTCCTTGCCCATCACCGGATACATCATCTGGATGAACAAAAGCAAAAAGAAGAAAAAGAAAGGTTATCAACATAATGTTAATAAGTACTGTTAATAACTGTATTTTTCTTTTAAACAGGTTTTCAACAGCGTTATTAACATAATGTGGAAAACTAACCCTCACCCTATTTACCGACGCAATCTCTTGTCCAAATTTACAGGAACACGATAAGCCAGCTGAAAAAACAACATACAAGAGAAAAAAGATGACAACCTTTAAATCGAGAAGAGCCCAACGCGCAGCAGGGCCAACAGGGCGACACTAAAAAAAGGAAGCATTCTTCAACATAAGGAACCACAATATACAGCCTAAGAAGAAGGGCGAGCGGGAAAAAAGAAAATCCGATGCACAGGGTACACCGGATTTCTTCAATAATAAACCAACAACTAACTTTACAGATTCGGGTTCCGCACAGTCTCTTCGTATGGGATAGCAAACAAATAATAAGGGCTATTTTCCACAAAATTAGATCCATTAGGAAACTTAATAACCCGGTGCCCCTGCCCGTTCACTAGCTTCGGTTTGCCATCTGCACCCACAATTTGGACTTGAATAGGCTTGCCGTCTGCATCAACATAAGATTTTCGTGCAACCTTTCCTTGTGTCCGAAGAATATCCGACAGGGCAAATCCTTCCCCCCAAAGCTCTTTTCGTCTTTCAATCAGGATCGCTGCAATTAATTGATCCGTATCATTTCCTGAAAACAGCTTTGCATTCCTCGCTGCACGCAGCTTATTCAAGGCTGCTACTGCTTTATCTTTTTCACCAGCCCGTGCGTACCCCTCGGCAGCGATCAAAACCATTTCCGAAGCACGCATATACACAATGTCACCGATCAAATTCGATTTAAACTTAAACTTCTTATACCGTAGAAAGCCCTCCCGACCGGGTAAATTATCCCATTCAAATAAAGCGTAACGCACATCACTGGTATCGAATAAATCTTTAAAATAAGGATCGGCCATAAAACTATAGTAATAAGATCCAGCTGACGAAACATCCAAATAATGAAATGTATAACTTGCCACATTTTGCTCGTTAGTCTGCTGATGCCCCCAAATCCACTCGCTATTTCCAAGATCATTAAAACCCGCCTGATAATCTGACGGAGTCATTAAATTATACTTCTGAGCTGCTTTTTCAGCATACGCTGCGGCCAGTTTCCATTCGCCAACCTGCAGATAAGTCCGAGCGAGCAAACCATAAACAACCTCTGCATTGATTTCGTATTTATCCGCTCGACCAGCAGAAGCCAACAAGCTTTCACTGTCTTTGAGATCTTTCAAGATAAGTTCATACACTTCTGCCTGTGTTGACCTTGATTTTCCTTCAGTCGATAGTGTACTGGGTTCGGTATAAATCGGAACAGATTTCGCATTTTTGTCCTTGAGGTAACTAAACTGATAAAATGTGGCCAGATTTAAGTAGGAAAATGCACGTAATGCTTTAGCTCTTCCCTTTAACACATTTTTAGTTTCAGTAGAGCCTTCGGCCCCATCTACCTTTGCAATGACATTGTTCATGTTATCGATCACCTTATACAACATAATCCAAAAAGAATTGACACGATTTGATCGATTATTTGTCAATTCGGTAAAGGCATAAGCATCACGATAGCCATATTTGGTGGTCACCGCCACATCACTTCCCATCGCATCACTAGTACGCATTACCGCTGTATATCCCGGATTAGCATAGGTAAAATAGGTATCATTTAAATACTTCCAGGTACCGTTGATCACCGTAGCAACATTGTCGGTGTTTTTAAAAACTTCACCTTCAGGCACTGCGGTCGTCGGATCCAGCTCAAGCGCATCCTTACATGATGCATTTACTAGGGAGAGCGCCAATATGATATATACAATTTTTAGTTTCATGATTTTCATTTAAATTCTCAGATTAACAATAAGGCATTAAAAAACAAGCTGAATACCACCAGAGATTGTTCGCATTGCCGGATAGCGAAAATAGGTCGCCCCATTCACCGTCTGTTCTGGATCCATTCCTTGATGACCATAAAATGTCAATAGATTTTCGGCTGTTGCAAAGACGCGAAGTTTTTCTACACCTATCCGCTTCAATAAATCCGAAGGTAATCGATAACCTAAACTTACATTTTTAAGGCGTGCATAAGTGCCACTGTAAAGAAAGCGTGTGGACGAAGAAGTCCAATTCAAGTTATCAGTTGTCAATTTAGGCACATCGGTCTGCGTATGCTCAGGCGTCCAGCGCTCGAGGATCTCCTTTGACCAAGCGCGTCCTGGATTATTACCGCTATGCATAAGCTGAATATAATCGTTATCTAATATCTGTCCACCCAAACTAAAACTCAATAAAGCAGACAAATCAAAATTTTTGTAGGTGAAACTGTTTTGAATCCCGCCGACAAGATCTGGCAATGAAGTTCCGGCAATAAAATTACCGGCCTTACTGTATTCCGAAGTTTTTTCACCTGTTTTATTACCGTCCTTATCAGCAGTATACCATTGCGGCAGACCGTTATCTGGATTTACTCCAGCCCATTCCGGCAGATAAAAATCATAGATACTTCCACCTACACGCAGGAGTTTATTACCCGTGATGATCGGTTTATTGTCTTTTGGCAAAGCTGTAATCTTGTTTTTGTAATGCGAAAGATTGACGTCTAAATTCCATTTAAAATTTTCATTTCGAACCGGGACAGTACGAATATCCACGTCGACACCTGTATTTTTCAGCGCTCCTATATTTGCATCATAGCCTGTATATCCTGTTGAATAAGCCATCGGCATTGTAAATAGCAAATCTTTACTTCGACGGTTAAAGTACTCCACGCTTAACGACACCCGGTTCTCAAAAGCGGATACGTCAACCCCCACATTCAAATTAAGGTTCGACTCCCATTTTAGATCCGGCGTAGCCAGCCTGCCGGTATACGTCCCGCCTTTACCCAAACTATTTGCAATGGTATAAAGTCCTTTATAAGCATAATAGGTTCCCAGATTATCGTTTCCTTGTCCACCATAACTCGCTCTGACGGTTAACTGATTAACCGTTGTATTATCCTTCAGAAAATCCTCCTGCTTCAGTTTCCATGAGCCGCCCACAGACCAGAATGTACCCCAACGTTTATCCGGCGAAAACCGAGATGATCCATCTGTCCGTAAGGAAGTTGAAAAATAGTATTTGTTATCATAGTTATACTCCGCTCTTCCCAAAAAGCTCAGTAACCTATAATCAACACTGGATCCTGTAAAATTATTAAGTTGAGATGCAGCAGCAGGTTCGTCAAAATAAGGAAGTACAAACTGTTGTCTGCTACCATTTATATTACTGCTGTTAAAATCATAGTATTCCTGTCCGGCCAATACATTGAGGGAATGCAAACCAAACTGCTTTTCATAGGTCAGCAAATTATTCCAGGTCTGTGCGACCGTACGTACGTTTGAACGATACACATACCCCCCGGTGTTCACACCATCGCCCAACAATGGATTAGTGTAGTCGTGCGTATTTCCATTGAGATAATCAAGACTATAAGTCGACTTAAACTTTAAGTTTTTAGAAAACAACACTTCCAGATAGGTTCGTGCAGATAGATTTTCGCGGCGGATATCATTTCGATCCAAAGGAAGAGATGCTGCCAGATTATTACGTGGAGTCGCACCACTTGGACGATATTCTCCAAAATCGTAAATCTTGTTTCCGGCTCCATCAAGGACATATGAGCCATCCGCATTCCGCTCATAGTACGGATAAAAAGACGGGACCAGTCTCGTAAAATTTATAATATTAGCCGTATTACTGTCTTAAGACTGCGGATACTTTTGTTGTGTACTGCTACCACCTATATTCAGGCCTACATTTAACCAAGACTTGACCTTACTGTCAATATTTGCACGCAGATTATAGCGTTTAAAGCCCGATTCAATTGCAATTCCTTGATCATTGAGATAACCTCCTGAAATGTAGTAGGTACTCTTTGCACTACCACCGCTAAATCCGAGGTCTGCCTGTGTACGCACCCCAGTACGTTGCAATACGTCGGTCCATGGATCATTCCAAAGCGTTTTTGCTCCAGCAACCAATTTACCATCTACGCCGACCGGCTGTGGGTATTGACTGCCGTAAGGATTAATATTTAAATCTGTCAATACGGTCTTACTTGCATTGGACGCCGCTTGCTCTGCCGTAAGGCCATTTGATAGGTTTTTATTTCTTAAAGCTTCCCAATAGAGTTGAAAATATTCATCGGTCGACACCTGATCATAGTCACGAACTGCACGTGTTGAATAGCCCTGTGTAAAATTGAGATTAATCTTGGTGTTGTCGGAAGTCACTCCCGACTTTGTGGTAATGATAATCACCCCATTTGCCCCTCTGGAACCATAAAGTGCACTTGATGCTGCATCTTTTAAAACAGAGATGGACTGAATGTCATTCGGATTGATGGAGTTAATATCTCCTGCATAGGGACTACCATCCAACACGATCAAAGGTGCACTGGAGGCATTAATGGAGCCGATACCCATTGAATTACTAGATTTTAAGAACTAAAAACAAAAAACACTAATATTCAGCTATTTAATTTATAAATATGTCTAGAAAAATATTTTTTCGTTAGCTAATTCACCATTATTGATCAAGCCATTTTTGAAACTTCGGGGACCGTTCCTCACTAACAATGACGACAATTCCTTCTGGGGTTGAAGGCATTAGCTCTAACTTGATTCGATTTCGACTAATCTTTAACATGGACTGGATGGCATCTATCCGAACAAGGAATTTCCGATTGATCTGAAAGAAAACTGTTGGATCCACCTGTGAAACGAGATGTGTGATGGTATCTTCAATAATATATGCAATTCCCGATCCTTTTTCTACGGCATACAGCTCTTTGTCTTCTGCCATAAAATAGGCAATATCAGCAATGGCCAGCGACTTTAAAAAATTACCATATTTCACTAGGAAGCGCTGTTTGAGCCGAGGTTCTACGTTGGGTAGTAGCGGTTCGATACGTTTCATGATCTCCGCCAACTCGTCGCTATCGAAAGGCTTTAACAGATAGGCATAACCCTTATTTTGGAAGGCCTCCAATGCATATTGTTCGTAAGCAGTCGTAAAAATCAGTGGCACATCGATCGATACCTGTTTAAAAATTTCAAAGCTCAGCCCATCCATCAGGTGGATATCCATAAAAATCAGATCGAATTGATTTCTATTGATCGTCATCACCGCTTCCTGAACCTCTTTTGCATTGGTAAAGATCAGTTCGCTTTCTCCATAGAGCGCAGTCAACATTTCCTTTAAGCCTACAAAAGCCCAGTCTTCGTCTTCGACAATCAGTATTTTCCATCTCATGGGTTGAATGTAATAAAAAATCCATTTCCTAAAAAAAGAAAATGGATTAATATATATAGGATAAAAAAAATCGATTATTTTAACAGATCGGGATTATTATTGATTGCCTCCTGTGGATAGCGAATCACATAACGTGGATCGTTCTGCTGCAGGGTTACCGTCCTACCGAAACTACTGTGTGTGATCGCCGGTCTTGTCGTCCGTTTTAGATCATACCAGCGTAATCCCTCTAGCGCCAGTTCACGCTTGCGTTCCAGCAGAACCGCATCTAGCAATTGCTCCTTTGACAAACCTGCGTCGGCCTTCGTTTCTTTGGCATAGGCATCTGCGGTAAATCTGTTTTTCTTTAAAGCAGACAGATATTTTAATGCTTCTGCTGTATTTCCCAGGCGAACATAACATTCGGCCATCGTCAAATAAAGATCAGCATTTCTAAAACTCACGTTAAAACGGTTGTCTCCACCTTTGAGGGATACATAATCGCCCCCACTTTTTTGGAAGTAACGACCTTTTCTCAAATCGCCTGCTAAATAACTGTCTAATAAGGCCGGTGAAATAAAGGAACTTGTACGTACACCAGGAACAGATACTTTTTCCAAAGCCATAATCATCTCTGCGGATTCAAAATCATTCGGAAGTAGGCTTCCAGCAACATTGAGATCAACCAATTTGTCATTTATAGCCAAAGCTTTTTTAGCGGCATCAATTGCTTCCTGCCACTCACCGCGGTATAAATGAACGCGTGAGGCCATTGCAAAAGCAGCGCGTTTGCTAAAGCGATAATTAACACCTTTTGCCTGATCATCGACAGTCAGTAACGCTGTCCCTTTTTCCATGTCAGTTAGGATCTGCATATAAGACTCTCCAATGGTCGCGGGAACAAAACGTTGTTCCAGGTCAATCTTTGTCGATAAAGGAACACCCCGAAGCCCTGCATTACTCGCCGAATAGACCTCACTGTAAAGATTTAACAACTCAAAATGAGCGTAAGACCGCATGAGATAAGCTTCACCCTTGATCTGGTCTACTGTACCATTACTAGCCAACTTGTCATCGATCGTACTGATGATCTGATTCGTATAAAAAATACTTTTATAGAATGCCAAATAAGGATAAGCAATTGTTGCAGGATCGGGGTTTTGATCGTTCCAAAGATAGATATCTTTGGTTCTAGCCGCATCTGTCGAACTTTCATCCAACAATAGTTCATCTGTACGCAAGGACAAATAAGACTTATGCGCAGGAAAACCAGTATAACTACTTGTCATTAACCCTCTAAAATCACTTTCCGAGGCAGGAATGACCGTTCCTACCGGTTGTATATCTAAATATTTATTGCAGGATGCCAATGCACTCGCTGCCATGATCATTCCAAAATAAACTATTTTTTTCATGTTATAAATCAGTTAAAAGAATTAAAAACTTGCTGACAGACCAAAAGCAAAAGATTTGCTGATCGGCTGCGCATAATAGTTTCCATAAGTCTCCGGATCAAAATACCCTTCATAATTTGCTCCGAAAACAAATAGATTACGTCCTTCTACATTCACGCGTAAATTGCTTGCACCAATTTTTTTGCTTAGTGCAGGAGGTAGTGTATATCCCAAACGTACACTATTGATACGGACATAACTCATTTTCTTAGCCCAAATATCATATTGTTTAAACGAATTAATTGGGTCGTTGCTTTCCATCCAGGCATAGGCCATCCAGCGGTCATTTAATTCAGAACTTATACTTCCCAAAGCAGGCATATTACCACCCTTTTGTAGGACATTCAAAAGATCTGTTGTATAATTCTGTCCGCGGTCGACCTTCGCTGGATTATAAGTCGGTGTACGGCTTACCCAACGCTCCAGATTGAAGACAGCTGAAATCGCCAAGTCAAAGTTAGCATAACGGAAACGGTTGGTCATACCACCGATAAGCTTCGGATCTTTACTACCCTTGTATTTAAATTTAGAACGGTATTCTGCAGCTGTCATGTCGGTTTGCGACATATAACCCGGCAAGAAATCAGCCCAAGGATCGTATAAACCATAAAACTCTTCAAAGCTTGAAACCGATCCATCTTGATTTCTAAATTGCATCACACCATCTTTATCCAGTCCAGCCGTTTCCAGCACATATAGACCACTGATTGGGCGCCCTTCCTGTGCCTCTGGTGCATAAGCCTTCGGATCATTCATAACCGTCAATAACTTATTGTCATTATGTGCGATATTAAAGTCCGTTGACCAGGAGAATTTATCTGTTTGAATCTGACGGCTTGATATGGTCAGTTCTACACCTTGGTTTCGTGCTGAGGCCCAATTGACCTGCACATTCTGGAAACCGTTTTCTAAAGGCAATGCACTATAAGCTATTAGGTCGGTACTTTTTCTGTTGTAATAGTCAACCGTAATATTCAATCTATTCTTCCATAGACCTAGATCAACTCCAGCATTATAAGATTGCGTACGCTCCCAACGTAATTTATCATTTGCAGGTATCTCAACCGTAACTGTTCCTTCATTATAACCCGGAATTAAAGTCGAATTTCCATACCTTCCAACGATAAATGGATAGGTATTCCGATCGACATTGCCCTGGATACCGTAGGAAGCACGTAAACGGAGATCCGATAACGCCGTTTTTCCTTTGATGAAGTCCTCCTCAAGTACGTTCCAGGATCCGGACAAAGACCAGATTGGTAAGAAACGATATTGCGGATCTACACCGAACATATTTGAGCCGTCATAACGAATACTACCATTGACGTTGTATTTACGATCAAACGTATAGGTCGCATTTCCATAAAAAGAGGCATATGAGTTCTCGATATATCCCTTACTATACTGAAGGAATTTGGCGTTTGTTTGATCATTACTATTTGGAAAAACAATACTTTGTGTAGTTAAAGTCGCTGGATTGTAGCCAAAACCTTTGGTTGATACGGCTTTATTCGTACTACGGCGCAGCTCTGTTCCTCCCATCAATTCCAGCTCATGTCTGTCGTTCCAAGTTTTGTTATATTTTAGGTAAGTTTTCCAATTATATTGGAAGATACTATTATTGATATTTTCGATCTTACCTCCTGTAGGCAAGAAATATTTATACGTTTTAGTTGCAGAATCGTAATACCGCGTCGAAGCCCGCAACTTGCGCGTATTATAACTTTCCTGATCGGCAAATTTTTCTGTGCTGTTTTCATCAAACTGCAAACCAAATTCGGAGCGTAATGACAATTGTGGAATAATAGTATATTCCAGGTAACCAATCGCTTTCAGTGCCTTATTCGTTAACGTATATTTGGTATTCTCCCTTTCTTCTATAGCATTGAAAGGAATATAGGTATCTTTTTCATAGCCTTCAATATCCGGATCATAATTGTATTTACCAGATTGATCACGTACAGTCAAGTATGGATTAACCAAACGCATATAATTACTAGGATTAGTAAAGGCATCGTCATCCTGGATTGGGTTCTGCCTATTTGAAACGGATCCTAATAGATTGATTCCAGCTTTGAATCTGTCGTTAATATTGAAGTCATTATTTAATGTCAAAGAATAACGACGAAGATCTGCTCCTTTTGTTGCTCCCTTCTCATCGTAAAAACTGCTGGACAAATAATAACGATGCCCGTCATTACCACCAGAAATTGAAGCTGAATACTGCTGATTCAAAGCTTGACGATAAAGTTCTTTTCCCCAATCCGTCTGTTGTGTGCGCAATTGATTGATTGACTGCTGTACTTCAGGTGATAAGGCTGCCAAACCACCCGAACGGTAAGCATCCAATGCATTTGCTTTGTTTAATATCCGCATAACGGCCCCCTTATCCGCACGATAATTTAAATCGGTGCGGTCGGCCATCAAGAGTTCAAAGTCCACTTTTTCATTGGCATCCATCAGGTTGAGTTTACCGAAATCCGGACGTTGCGTCACAAAAGTATTTGCTGATACCTGCAGTTTTGCAGGTCCAGATTTCCCCCTTTTTGTGGTAATCACAATGACTCCATTTGCCGCCCTCGCGCCATAGATGGAAGTCGCCGCTGCATCCTTTAATACCGTAATATCGGCGATATCGTCAGGATTGATACCCGCAATCGGAAGATTACTCAAGCTATTCAAATTGTCTTTGTCAATTCGTTTGGGCAATTCAGCTCCTTCAATCGGTAAGCCATCGATGACCCATAAGGGGTCTTGTGTGCCATTGAGTGATACCGTACCCCGGATACGGATCTGTGGCGCGCTGTTAGGTCCACCATTAAAATTACTCAGCTGCAAGCCTGCGACCTGACCAGCCAACATTTCGTCGATCGATGAAACTCCGGTTTGTTTGATATCAGCGACATTGATTTTATTGTAAGCCGTCGTATTCTTACGTTTTTTGATATCCGTATAACCTGTTACGATCACTTCATCTAAAGATTCACCACTTGGCTGAAGCAAGATTGTCTTATGATCCTGAAATACCGGCACCTGAATACGCTGGTACCCGACATAGCTAATCGTTACATATTTTAAATTACTAGGCACTTTTAAGCGAAATTCACCAGCCGCATCGGTCAATGAACCCAATGCCGACTGCTGCACCTGATTAGGTACACCGATATCTTCTGCTACTGCCGAACTTTCAACGACAACTGTCGCCCCCACGACAGGTTTTAAAGTGACCGCATCCAGAACCTTTCCTTTCAATTCTCTGGATTCCTGCGCATGCGCAACGTGCACACACATGAAGGTCAACGGTATTAAAAACTTATTCATTTTGGTAGATGTTAATATATTAGTTTAATTCTAAGGTATTTGCAATACGCAATAAAAGATCCATGTAATGCGATTTTGTCGTCGCATCACCAGTCCGCTGCTTTTGTTTCAACAACTGGTAAATCTCATATAATTCAGCGCGTTTATAAGTCAGCATATCCGAAGTACGGATCATACCAGTGACATGTACATTCCGCAGTCCAGCTTTTGAAGAGGATGCATGTTGTGGATGTAAACATAGGTCAGGTTGCGTCGCTTCAACCAGCTGCTCGATACCTGCTAGTTTCTTCGCATTTAGTTTCTCCATCGATTTGTTGGTAGAGACCATCAGCACATCCACATAGTTTTGTTGCAGCATCCGTGTTTTAAGATCCAACGATTGTCCGCTGATGGTTTTAGCAAAAACCGTCTGACGTACAGAAGTTAAAAACTCCGGTGCGCTCCATGCTTTCTTACTTCCGAAAAGATTTTCCATCTCAACCATACGCAGCAAACGTTCATCATTGACCAGTTTATACAACATAGCGTATTGAAATTCACGTTGTAAGTTATAAGGAGCGTACTCAAATGGTCCTAACGGAGAATCTTTCAATGGAAAAGTTTTTGCCATCAGCTCCGGAACGAACAACCATTCGGGCATGTAAAAGACATTCTTCTTGAGGTACTCCAAAGCACGTAGTTGTTTGTCTTTTGGTACTGGGCTATAGGCATCTTTTTGATCACCCAAAACAGCATTTTCGAGGTAAATACCACCAATATTATTTAAAACATGATCAGCATATGCATACCATTGTCCAACCACGCCCATATACAACTTACCGGCACGGTAGTAATCATCGCCGACATTGGTTGTCCAATTGATAATATTAGGCATCATGCGACGCAGATTCAGCATACCATATTCGCCAGCCTTCATGGCGTCATCACCAAGATCTTCCGATTGAGCCCGCGGATCAACGATATTTTTAGAGTCCTGCTGTTCACCGTAATGATAAATAGGATCATGTACATGGCTATCAATTTCCTTTCTCAGCAAAGGGATTTCATCCCAAGGCTGTGTTTTGCCATACCAGCGGTAGGCCCAGCCAATGGCGTACTTGTCGTAAGCACCGATCACGGGAGTAATCTGTTCCACACCATCTTCAGGTTGCGCCACATAATTGAAACGTGCGTAATCCATAATGGAAGGAGCGGTCCCTCCCATTTTAGCGGTGAAGCTTTTGCTACGCAACGAATCAACAGGGAAACTTGCCGAAGAGCCCATATTGTGCATCAATCCAAGCGTGTGTCCAATTTCATGGGACGACACAAAACGAATAGCATGTGCCATTTTCTCATCGGAGAAAACATTAGCACGTACTGATGTATCTACGATACCGGTCTGTATGCGCATCCAACTGTTCAAAATAGTCATGACGTTGTGCCACCAAATCACGTCAGCTTCTAATATCTCCCCTGAGCGTGGATCAACAACAGATGGCCCCATGGCATTAGCTTGAGCAGATGCTGCGTATACAATAGAAGAAACATTAGCGTCGTCTGGATCAAATTTGACACTATCGGGCTGTTGTTTGGCCAGAATTGCATTTTTGAAGCCAGCAGCTTCAAAGGCGACCTGCCAATCATGTACGCCATCAATAATGGCCTGACGCCATTGTTTTGGGGTCGCTGGGTCCAAATAAAAGACAATCGGTTTTTTGGGTTCGACCAGCTCCCCTTTCAGATAGCGCGCTTTGTCTTCGTCACGCGGTTCCAAACGCCAGCGATTGACCAGATTTTTCTTATCCAGTTCTTGTTGTTTATCGTTAAAATACCAACGCGGCGAAGTAAAGAAACCAACCCTTGGATCTGCAAACCGGGCAACCATAGGCGTTTCAGGCAGTTCGTAAAGGTTACTTGTAATTTCCAAAGAAACCGGTACAGATTCATTACCTTCCGTCACCTTGGTAGAAAATACAGACTTCACAACGATATTATTCGCATAGGATTTGATATCTTCAACTGTAGATATACTGGTTTTAGGTGAAGTTCCCAAACCCAAGGAAGTAAACACATCCGTAAAACTCTTTTCTGAACCATCAAATACCTTATTGACTTTGATTACAACAGCACTTGAATCTTTTGAATAACTTTCAATCTTAAAAGATTCAATATAAGAAGGGCGGTAATTATCGTATACCGAAGCGGCTATTGCGTCACCTTTAGGGACTTCCACCTGAGGTTTGATCTCCGAAACCCACACTTCTTTCTTCTCCTTGCGGAGTGTAAACCGGATGACCTTATTTTCATAATTCATTCCTTTGTTTACCCCAGCCTCATTTAAAGCCAATGGCACGGAAGACAGCTTCTGTATCAACAGAATATCCTGTCCCATTTTCTTCAATGGAATTTCAAAATAGTAATTATTTTCCTTACGAATTACCGTAAACATACCACTATCAACCCGGGCATCTTTAAACAATTTGTCGTACGCAGCTGTCGTATCTTTCTTGGCAATAGAATCTTTAGCAGAAGTAACCGTTTCTTTTTTTCGCAGGCCTACTGTTTGCAATAATGAACAAGATTGCATTAGACCAGCGGAAAATAAAAGACCTATGGCTAACTTAGTGTAAGTGTTTTTCATCAAATAAATATTTTGAGCCCTTGTTTTCAAAGGTGATATCTGAGCTCGTTGCACTCCATGTGTTTTTCAAAAGTGATGACGGATCATCAAGCTATTATCTCGTGTTATCCATAAGCTAATTTTAGCTTACTACAGAACGATTAGAAAGTAATTTTGTCTATTCCAAGCAGGTCAATTCCAAGTCATTTATACTTAAAACTTATGCTATTTGATCGGATAGGATTAGGCTAACCACGAACTAATATTTCTAGATTAGGAGCCAAATTTGTTAAAAATATTATACAGAAAAGTATGCAAAGCGATGAACACGCAGTTTAAAGGTATGAACACGCGCTACTAAAACATGAACACGTAAACCGACCATCTTTTATTCTTCATTTTCAACTGGATGAGAGTGGTAAGTATACCGAAAAAAAGTCCGATTCTATCCCGTACCGGAATCCCGACATCGCATAATAACGATAGATGGATGCTAAATAATTAAGTCCGTACCCCTCACCTTCCAGCTCTGCCCCCTGTCTGGGCTGCCAGTTATTGCGGATTTCCAGCACGTTTTCTTCAACAAGATAGATGATCTGAATCTTCAGCGGATGTTCGATCGAAATACGGGTATGCTTGATCGCATTTTCTACCAGCATCTGCAGGCCCAAACGTGGAATTTTCCGATCCAAACATGTTGCTGGCAGCAGAATTTCCATATCACTTAAGGCCGCTCCGAACCGCACCTGCTGTAAAAAGAAATAGGCTTTGGCCAATTCCAGCTCCTCCCCCAATGATGACCATTCGGCTTCATCTGTGCGGAGCATCTTCCGGTAGACTTTTGTCATCTTGCCAATAAAAGACTTCGCAAGATCATTGTCCTTTCCAATCAGGTATTGAAGCGACCCAAATGTATTGAATAAAAAATGCGGATTGATCTGCTGCCGCAGTTGAACCAACTGCATGCGCGTATATTCATTCTCTTGCTTCAGGGATTGCAGTTTCAGCTGCTGAATCTTGCGACGCTCCACGATATTAAAGTAGATTAACACCATAGCTACCAACATCAAGCCCACACCAAGCAAGATGCTATACGTTAGCAATTCTTGGATTTCCTCTTCAATACTCAGCAACAGGACATACACCTTGATTTCACCACCCACTAAAAGAATGTTACAGGGATACGAATTGACCATAACGTCCAGCTGAAGAAAATCAGATTTCACAATCTGTCCTTGTTTTGCAACTGCTGTACTGGCCCGCTTACCCCACTTTCGATTATCTGGAGAATACACACATAATCCACGGTCGTCGTAAATCTCGAAATAAGCTCGTCTTCCGAAATTGAGTTCCGCGAAATAGGCATTCAATTTTACTACATCCAGATAAATGTGATATAGTCGGTGATTTATTGTCCGTGTGCGTAACAAGGTAAGCATTCGCTGATTGACAGAGTCCGCTTGTCCAACCGGCAAAACGACCAACAGCGAGTCAGCACTTTCTTTTAGATCAAAGGCGGGCTGATTTAAGATCTTTTTTTCCGAAAGGAATAGATCTTGCTGCAACAACTCCAATTGCTTTTTGACAAGCAACATATTCTCATCTGCAAAATCGATCAGTATCCTCTTCTTAAGGAGGTCTACTTTATGATGGATAATACCGAGCAAGCCCCCCCCAATCAACAACAACAAAAACAAACAGGCAGTCAGGATGATACTATTCTTCTGTTCGGCATTTTTAAATCGAAATTTCACGCTGCAAAAATACATGAAATTTTTAAAAGCCTATGCAAAGCACTTCGTAAGAAAGGCTTTAACGCGGCCTCTTGTCAATGAAAAACGACATAATCCAAGCCCTTTTCAAAATAAATGCATCACATAACTGAGATTAATAATAATTTTCTGATTTTTGTAACCACAAAAAATTCCAAAGTGTCAAAAGCAACATTTATAAAAGTTGTGAAACGTATCGCTATCGTTTTTACAAACATCGCCGTACTACTCGTTATCAGCATATTATCTATTCCTTATATATTCGAAAATGAAGTAAACAGCAAGGTCAAATCACTCGTAAACGAGCACATTACAGGTGAATTAAATTATTCCAAAGTAAGATTAACCTTCTTTGATCAATTCCCTTTGCTTACTGCATCGATGGATGATGTCTTACTAAAAGGGGCCGAACCTTTCAAAAACGACACGCTGCTCGCTGCAAAAAAAGTCAGTTTTGGCGTGGACCTTATGAGTCTTCTCAAATCTAAAATTGTAATCGACAAGTTTATCGTGAACAGCGGGAAGATCAATATCCTGGTTGATTCTTTGGGAAATGCCAATTACAATATTTATAAATCTAGCTCCGCTGATGCTACAAAAACACAAGACAATTCCGAAAGCAGTGCTTTAGCCTTCCAACTGATTAAACTTGAAAAAACAAATCTCCATTATGAAGATCGCTCCATTCCGCTACAGATAGAGGCAAAAGATCTGGAATATGAGGGTAAGGGAGATCTGATGTCAAATATCTTTGACTTGAACACACGTGCAAAAATTGCATCCTTTTCATTTTCCTTTGACAATGAATTGTATGTGGACAAAAAGTCGATCGATGCCAATTTGCTAACACGGATCAATACCAATACCTTATCTTTCGTCTTCGAACGAAATGATATTAAAATAAATCAATTACCGGTTCGTTTCCGTGGGTTGTTGTCTTTTATCTCCCATGGTTATCACCTGGATTTCAAATTAAAATCACAGGAAAGCACCTTGGCCGAATTACTTTCATTAGTCCCAAATAGCTACGCTTCTTGGATCAAGGACCTCTCCGTGAAAGGTACATCGGAGGTTTTTTTGTCAATTTAGAAGGAGACTATATTGTCGACAACAACAAAATGCCTAATCTTTCCCTTGGACTCATGGTCAACAATGGCTTTCTCGCGTATAAACAATCCACCAATCCGCTAACAGACTGGAATGCAAAATTACGGATAGACCTGCCGGCACTGAATCCAGACTCACTACAAATTGATCTGAAACAATTTGACTTTAAAGTTGCTTCAGGCTATTTCAATGCACAGGGCAACATTGCGGGTTTACACCCTGTAACCATGCATGCCAACATAAAAAGTGATCTTGATCTCGGTAAACTCAATGAATCCCTACAATTCCCAGACTTTTCATTTGGTGGAAAATGGAATCTTTACGCAAAAATCGACGGAACATACGCCAAAGCTATTCGTAAGGTAGGACTTCAAAAACGCGAACAGGAATACATTGCATCCATTCCTACTTTTGATATCAAAAATACACTCGTAGATGGTAAATTCAAATTGGCGAACCTCCCACAGGGGTTGGACAAAATTGCTTATCGTCTGGAAGCAAAGGATCCCGATGGCCAATTAAAAAGTGCATCAATAGCAATCCATGATATTTCTGTTCAGGCGCTTAACAACTATATAAAGGGTTTTATTTCAATAACAGATTTTAATAAAATTGCGGTCAACTCGGATTTAAAAGCTTCATTTAATTTAGCAGATATCAAAAATTTCTATCCCATTAAACAAGTTGAATTGGCAGGATTAGTGGATGTCAACCTCATGGCAAAAGGTTATGTGGATCTCAAACGAAACATTTTTCCCGAAACCAATACATCCATCGTGATGAAGAATGGCTTGATCAAGTCAAATGATTATCCTATCCCGATGGAAAATATTCAGGTCGAAGCCTTTGTCAATAGCAAAAAAGGCTCACTTCGGATCTGAATGTCAAAATCCTACCGGTATCATTTACATTTGCTGGCGAACCATTTTTCTTGAATGCAGACCTCAAGAACTTCAATAATATCAAGTACAGCATACAATCCAAGGGTAAGCTTAATCTCGGCCCTATTTATAAACTCTTTGCATTAGATGGTACCAATGTCGATGGTTTTATCTATACGGATTTCAGTTTAAAAGGTTTACAGAGCGATGCCACCAATGGTCATTATAACCGACTCCAAAATAGTGGTCAGTTAAGTATTGGAAACATCCAGGTTCAGTCCGACATGCTTCCACAGCCTATTGCAATTAGAAGTGGGAACTTCAGTTTTTATCAGGAGAAAATGAATTTCGATAAATTCTTGGTAGCCTATGCGAAGAATGATATTTCCATCAAAGGATATCTCAACAACATTATTAATTATGCAACAAGTAGTCAAGCACCGTTAAAGGGGCAATTTACACTCAGCAGCAAGAAAATCAATGTGGATGATTTTATGGTTTTTGCTTCTCCGGCCACATCGACGACTGCAAGCTCTTCGGAAAGTGGTGTAGTTCTTCTGCCTAAAAATTTGGACATTCAGGTCTTGGGGCTTGTCAATGCCATAGCATATAATAAAATGAATATCAAAGACTTCAAAGGTGACCTACAGATAAAAGACGGTAAGATGATTCTTCATAAGAAAAACTTTGAACTAGCGGGACTGAAAGTAGATATGAACGGAAGCTATCGTCCTCTAAATCCACGTAGAGCAAGTTTTGATTATGCTGTGAAAGCTGACAGCTTTGATATTCAACGCGCTTACAAAGAGATACCGCTATTCAGAGAAATGGTTAGCTCTGCCAAAAATGCTTATGGCCTGGTTTCATTGGATTATAAATTGGGTGGTTTATTGAATGGCAATATGCAACCAGTAATGCCCTCCATCGTCGGCGATGGATCCCTAACACTGAATCAAATTAAATTCAGAGGCTTCAAGTTACTTAATGGAATTAGTCAATCTACTTCCAAGGAAAAATTGAAAGATGGCGAAGTGAAAAAAGTTGTTATTAAATCCCATATCAAAAATAATGTGATGACCATCGAACGCACGAAAATGAAAATGATGGGATTCAGGCCTCGTTTTGAAGGTCAAGTGACCTTAGATGGGCGGATGAACCTGGGTTTTCGACTGGGCTTACCTCCTTTTGGAATCTTTGGGATACCTATGCGAATTACGGGCACTCCAGATAACTTTCACTTAAAAATGGGAAAATACAAAGAAGAAGATCTCGACATGGAAATGGATGACGAGGACAACAAAGTATATAAAGAATCTCAAAAGACGCAAGAATCACAGGCTAAATAAACTCGCAATAAGTTCTAGTAAAGTCTGTCAACACAATAGTGCTGCAGTAAAAACGTTGTTTAATATAACAGAAAGATTTGTTAACTTAAACAACGTTTTTAATTTTTGAAAACCATGAGATATATACTAATTATACCCATTGCAATGCTATCCATTTGCAGTTGGTCCAGTTTCCAGACCGTTAACGACCAGAAAAATCCCTTATATGGGAAAGTATTCCGTGAGATCAATGAAATTGCTGAATTAAAATCTTATACATATACAACTGGTGCACTTATTGAAACCGACAAGAATACCCAAGGAGACTTTCGCTTTGCTGCCGGCTATTTTACAAATGCCAAAAATGGTGTTTGTATTTTAGAGGAATTGTTACCCGATGATAGCAAAGGTAAAGTCAAATATAAGATTTTGGATACCATCAATATTCAAAAACTGAAGTCCAACGAGCAACTCAGCTTATGCAACTGCAAGCAAGGTGACAAACCAGACAGCGAAATTATAGCCATTAGCCGGGTCGATGAAAGCAAAGAATATTTCGACAAAATCGTCAAGGCATGGCGAATGGATACCAAAAGCCAAAAAATTATTCCTTTAAAAGACACAAAGGGTATCAGCTGCCTCAATGAAGGCTATGGCATCTAGCGGCGACAGGATTTTTTAAATCAATCCGTCAGCCTTCAACTTGTCAAACACATGCAAAACGCCAATGACCTGGATAGGTTCTTTCTGGTACTCTTGGTGTGAAAAATAACGAACGGCGCCAATCTCATTACTGGGTTCGATCTGCTCTGTTAATGGGTACAGAAAACAATCCTGTTCCATGATAACCTCTGGCACAAGCCCGTACGCCGGAGCTGTTACATGGCAATAATACGAGATTTTATCCGGATCCAGATTGATATTCAACTCCTCCAAAATCTCGCGACGTAGGGACTGCAGGGCTTCCTCCCCTGCATCAATCTTCCCACCTGGCAGATACCATGCCTTTCTATTGTTGCTATACGCCAATAATAATTTATCTTCCTTAATACTCACTAAACCCGCTGTAGGCAAATATTTTTTTGTTGTCTTGAAATCCATTATACGCTATTACTGATTAAATACGCTAGATGTGAAATTACTTCTTTTACAACATTTATCAAAGCGCAACAGCTCATCTGGAGAATCCTTCGTTAAAACTTCGCAAAAAATCAATACAGCGGGTCCAATCAATATACCGAAACATCATCGGCTAGTTTCTCTTTATGCACAAGCTTCCGTAGACTCTTCAAAAATGTCTCCGCGTGATTCATGGTGAAACAGAGCGGCGGTAATAGGCGGAGGGTATAGCGTCCTGCATATCCTGTAAAAATCTTTTCAGAAAACAAAAGTTCTTCCCGTAGGTGTTGAATATCGTTTTCAAACTCTACGCCAATCATCAATCCTTGCCCCCTCACTTCACTTACGCCATGAATTTTTCTTAATTCTCTCAACAGAAATTCACCTACAGCTGCGGCATTATCAATCAATTGCTCTTTTTGGATGACATCAAGTACAGCCAGTGCCGCCGCGCAAACCACATGACTACCGCCAAAAGTAGTGCCCAATTGCCCCGTGACCGGCTTTATTTTAGGCGAAATAATTGTCGTCCCCATCGGGAGGCCATTTGCAATCCCTTTGGCCACCGTAATTAAATCGGCTTCTATCCCAGCATGCTGATGTGCAAAGAAACGTCCCGTGCGCCCATACCCGCATTGAATTTCATCCAAAATAAGCATAGTCCCAGTTTTCGTGCAGATTGCTCTTACTTCCTGTAAGAAACTAGGACTTGCCCGATGAATCCCCCCGACACCTTGAATAGGTTCAATGATTACAGCGCAGTATTCTTCGGTTTCCAATTGTTTTTTCAAACTGGAGATCTCGTTAAAGGGTGTAAAGACAAATTGTTCACTGTCATTTAATGGTGCACGAATCGACCGGATATCCGTTGCCGAAACCGCGGCTGAGGTTCTCCCATGAAACGCATTTGACATCGCCAATACTTTCCTCCTTCCCGTATGGAACGAAGCTAACTTCAGTGCATTTTCATTTGCTTCGGCCCCCGAATTACTGTAAAAAACAGCATATGTAGGATAACCACAGGCACTGCCCAAGCGCTCGGCCAAACGATCCTGAAGATCGTTTGTAACTGCATTTGAATAAAATCCGATCTTATTCATCTGTTGTATAGTTTCTTCAACAACATGCGGATGGCTATGCCCAACAGAAATAACGGCATGACCACCATATAGATCTAAATAGGCCTGCTGCTGTTTATCATAAACAAAGCAACCAAGGGCTCGTTCGATCGCAATATCAACTTTCTCAAAAACGGGAAATGGTTTCATGAATGACTTCGATTAGTAAAACTCAAAAATCAACTTAAATCTCCTTTCATTCCTAGTCCAAGATGGTTATTTATTCCTAGTCCAGCCGTCACGTACAATAAACAAAATAACTCATCTTAAATAGAATAGCGCAGCACTGATCATGCATCATCTATCCGATGTATTTTAATCCTGCAGAACAATTGTATATTTGAACAATTACCCGATACAATAGCCTCATGCTTAGACCTTGGAATTTAACGATAGATATTGACAGATCCTCTTCAAAAGCGATTTACATCCAAATAGCGGATAACATTGCTGCTGATATACAATCTGGTCGATTGGCGAAAGGAACGGCCTTACCCAGTAGCAGATCTCTTGCAGCCCAACTAAAATTAAACCGAAACACGGTAATTGATGCCATACAGTTGCTGTTGAGCGAAGGCTGGCTGGTTAGTCAGACACGTAGAGGTATATTTGTAGCGGCTCAATTACCTTATGGCTCTAACCTATATATTGCACAAAAGATCGAATTATCTGATCATCAAGCCCCCACACGTATTATATTCGATGATGGTAATCCAGACAGCAAGATTGCCCCGATAGAACAGCTCGGACGGGCCTATCGTCAAATTTTTAAACGCAGCGCACGTTGGAAAATGATGGGCTATGCCGATCCCCGAGGACATCTTGATTTTCGGGAAGAAATCGCCAATATGCTCAACATCGAGCGCAACATGCACATTGATAAAAATAACCTATGCATCAGTCGTGGAAGTCAAATGGCCATGTACCTGGTCGCCCAATGCCTATTACGGCACGATGATTATATCTTTGTGGAGTCCCCTGGATACCATTCAGCCTGGAAAATCTTTGAAAAAGCTGGTGCGCGATTGATTCCTATCCCTGTCGATACCGATGGTCTTATCGTTGATGAACTTCTCCCACATTTATTGAAAAAAAGCAATATTAGGGCACTATATCTTACTCCACATCGACAATATCCAACCACTGTGACCTTAAGCAAAGAACGGAGATCACAATTAATAGCATTATCCAACCAACATAACTTCACGATCATTGAGGATGATTACGATTACGAATTTCATTTTGAACAAGCGCCCTATTACCCACTCGCTTCACAGCAGGAACTGATCAATACTGTTTACATTGGTACACTCAGCAAAGTTGTTGCACCAGCACTCCGTATCGGTTATCTGGCGACAAGAAACGAGCAGCTACTCCAGCAGGTTACCGAACTTCGCTACATCATCGATATACAAGGTGACAATATTATGGAGCAAGCTGTCCTGGAACTCATTCAGGATGGAACAATTCGTAGACATATCCGAAAAGCAACGCTGCTTTACAAAAAGAAACGTGATTTCATGATCGCCCAAGTAGACAAATATCTGCAGGATCATGTGAGCTATACTTCTCCACAAGGAGGATTGGCGGTTTGGCTATCATTTAAACATCAGATCGACTGGGCATTTTTATCCCAAAAATTAAGGGAAAGATCAGTCCATATACCGCATCCCGAAAACTACAGCAGAGAAAATATTTTTGGTGGAATACGACTTGGTTATGGATCCTTATCTGAGGAATTGATCGAGGAAGGAATCATCATTTTAGCTGAACTTTTGGAACAGGCGAAACGCTCCTTCCGATGATTTGAAACACAAAAAGCAACTAGACTATTTTGCGAATTGGACGAACATAGTTAGATTAATATTTCGTAAAAACAGGCGCATTCAATATTTAATTCCGCATCATAAAGACCGATTAAAAGATTAGTATAGACAATATGTAAAAAACAGTTAAAAGTGTTGGCAAAACGTAATTTTTTGCCATAAATCATTTTTTTCGCTTATTAATCGCATAAATTAACCGTAGTTTTACGGCGCAAAAAACACACGAGTCATTCCTAATAGGATAGCTATAATAAGAGAGAGAATAGAGTACATTAATTTATGACTGAGAGAATACCCAGCAGGCCGTATGCAGCAATTACTGGTGTTGGCGGATATATTCCACCGAATAAGAGATCAAATACAGATTTGGAGCAGTTTTGCGATACATCCGATGAATGGATTATCAAACGTACAGGTATTAAGGAGCGGAGAATTTTAGAAGAAAATCTTGCCACATCAGACATGGCTGTAAAAGCTATACAAGATTTGGCAACACAATATCATAAAAATCTGAACGATGTAGATGCGCTAATTGTAGCGACTTCTACACCCGATATGCCAATGCCGGCAACAGCAAATATCATTTTAGAAAAATTAGGTCTTACCAATGTTTGGGCTTTTGATGTCAACGCTGCTTGCTCTGGGTTTTTATATGCCTTAGACATGGCTTCAGCTCTCGTTGAGACAGGCCGTTATAAAAATGTACTCGTAGTCGGTGCTGACAACATCAGTACTTATGTCGATTTAAAAGATCGTTCGACCAATATTCTTTTTGGTGATGGCGCTGGTGTGATATGGCTTGAGCCATCTTTGGAAGGTGGAATTATGGATGCCTATCTATGTAGCAATGGCGCGGGAAAAGAATTCTTAAAAATCGAAGCCGGCGGTTCTTTGTATCCAATCGACAGTAATCTTCCTGTCAACGACAACAGATTCCTGAAACAAGATGGCAAAACTGTATTTAGACATGCTGTTCAGTCTATGAGCGACGCCTGTAATACGGTTTTACAACGCAACAACCTACAGATTGAAGATATCAACTGGTTAATTCCACATCAGGCTAATCAGCGCATCATTGATGCCGTTGGGCGTAGTCTGAATATACCAGAAGACAGAGCATTAAGTAATATCGAATACCTAGGAAATACCATTGCTGCCACGATCCCGTTGTGTATCTGGCAGAATATTAAAAAATTAAATACCGGTGATTTAGTCATGTTAACCGCCTTTGGTGCAGGTTTCTCTTGGGGAGCCAGCATATTTAAATGGATGATTTAAGCGATCAAAAACTTTAGTCGTCATAAAATTCACACTAGTATAAAACGTCAGGAATAAACCATTTCTGGCGTTTTTCTTTCTTTCCATCTACCAAAACCAGATTCGCCATCCCCCAATAAGAATTGATCTATCTTCCTTTTATAGGCAGAGTAGCGGAGAAAGGAATACGCTAACGGGGAAAGCACTAAGCTAGCGATAACCCGAAGGGCAAAACATGAAAATACATTGTAGACAAGGCTTACATAACAAGTTATTTTTATATTCAATAATAGGGAGTTTATAGGGACCTTATTCGGACCTTATAGGGACCTCATTCGGATGAACGCGGCTAAAGTCCGATTTATCTCCCAATAATCTACCAATAAAATCAGGATTATTTCATAAACAGTACGCCACTTATCCACTCTTTTTATAGCACAAAAAAAAGGGGCTTTGCGATGCAAAGCCCCCTTTAAAAATCCAATATAAAATCTCGTTTTTAATAATTTAATGACAAGCCCACACCAAAGCCCATATCGCTATCATAATGTGTTCTAAAAGCCATATTTTTGGTGATGACATAATTTAGTCCAGCCATATATTCAAGGTCTGAGTTGACCATAAAATCGCCACGGATCCTTCTAGCGATCGGGATATCCTCACGCATAAGCTGCAATCGCACAATTCCATCGTGATACACCTCTGCCTGAAAATTGACCAACATGGGTAAAGTATACATAAAACCCAGACTTAAAGCTTTGCGACTATCTTTTTTATTGGCCTGTCCAAAAATATTTTTCTCATGTTCATCCTCACCCATTCGACGATAACGATAATCAAAACCGACAAATGGCATAAACCATTGCATCTTCCCAAAGTATCTACCCAAGTGGGTTTCCACTTCATAACCGTGCATATCATTATACCCCAAACGCCATTCTGAACCAAGCTGCCAGCGTGCATTCTGAAACATTGCCTGACCGTCATTTCCATTGGTAGCGAAATCATTTTGCGCCATGAAATGAGTCATATTACTTTCCATCTGCAACTCCTTATAGGCTTTAGCTTTATCTGGAAGATAGGGATTTTTATAATCGTCCACAGCAAAAACGCGGTTCATCCCCGCCATCATATGATACAGGATATGGCAATGAAAAAACCAGTCTCCTTCTTCATTCGCTAAGAATTCGATCGTATCCGTCTCCATGGGCATGATATCCACCACATTTTTCAACGGCGCTTTTGATCCTTTTCCATTTAACAATCTAAAGTCAAAGCCATGCAGATGTATTGGATGACGCATCATTGAGTTATTATAGATGGTAATGCGCAATACCTCGCCCTTTTTTACAGGTATCTTATCCGTTTCAGAAAGAATTTTATTGTCCATGCTCCATACATAACGGCTCATATTTCCCGTCAGGGTAAATTTGAGATCTCGTATCGGCGCTTCTTTAGGTAGTTCAGTCGCCTGGGGAGACTCCAGCATCGCATAGTTGAGCGTGACAATATCGCCCAATGCATTGGCATTATAACGATTGGGATCTTCGTCCATGTTCATTTGTCCATGATTCATACCGCTATGTTTACTGTGATCTTCTTTTTTCTTTCCATCACCTGTAATTTCGGGATACATTACCACATTCATATCCATCTGGTTCAGGCTCATCTTCATGCCCATATCATTGAGATCACCATTCATCTTCATCATATCGTTCATCATCTTCATGCCCTCAAAATATTTAAGGCGGGGAAGCGGGGAAATCAATTGTTTAATACCATTTCCGACAAAATAACTGGCAGATTGTGTTCGATCTTCTGTTGTTGCCATGAATTCGTAAGCTGTACCTTCATTTGGTATGGTTACAACGACATCATAAGTCTCCGATACCGCAATCATTAATCGATCGACCTCCACCGGAACCACATCATTCCCATCATTGGCAACAACGGTAATTTTGCCACCTGCATAGCGCAGCCAAAAATAAGACGAAGCACCGCCATTGGAAATTCGTAAACGCACTTTATCTCCTGCTTTCAAAGCTTTACCATTCACCGACTTTAAATCCGTGGAATGAGCCCCGTTCATCAACACCTTATCATAATAGACATCACTGACATCCATCGCCAGCTGACGTTTCCATTCATTCGTGACTTTCGTCTTAAACTTCCCTTCTTTAATTGCTTCGACGTACGATTGTGTAGACCCTTTTTTTATCGCGGCCCAATCGTTGGCCGTGTGTAGCATTCGCTGAATGTTATCGGGGTTATAATTTGTCCATTCACTTAATATGACCGGAATCGTGGGTAAATCATCAATTCCTTTTCGGAAAGTCTTATCATCTGCACGCTTGTTGAGAATAAGGCTACCATACATACCGATCTGTTCCTGGAGGCCCGAATGCGAGTGATACCAATGTGTACCGTGTTGAATTATCGGAAAACGATAGGTATAAGTCGAATTCGGCTTTATAGGTTCCTGCGTCAGGTGTGGCACACCGTCTTCTTTGTTCGGCAGAAAAATACCGTGCCAGTGCAGCGAAGTACTTTCCTTTAACTCATTGTGAACAACAATTTCCGCCGTATCCCCTTCAGTAAAAGTCAGGGTCGGCATTGGAATCTGTCCGTTTACAGCTATTGCCCGTTTTGATTTGCCGGCATAATTGACAATGGTATCCCGTACATAAAGGTCATGACGAACCACCTTCTGGGCCAGCACTGTCAGTTGTGTCATCAATAGTAAGACAACCGTTAATATATTACTCTTTTTATACATGTTCATTCATTTAATTCATTAGTATTCCATTTCCCATCGGTCCTACGCCATATTGGTAGACCAATCTAGCACCATGATGCCCCGTGATAAATAGTGTCACCGATAAACTGATCAACAAAATCAATATCAAATAGTTTATCCAAGCACTTGTATCTTTTCGCAATCCAAGAAAATTCAGGACTGTAGTGCTACTTGCAATCCAAAAGTTGATCCAGGCAAAACGTTGATGGATCTCAAAAACCGCGAGGGCCTTTTCATCTGCATCGCCTGAAATATGGGTTGCGGTCTGAATTGCAGCAAGAGCTCCAAGTGTTCCCAGTAATAACAATCCGAAAGTCAGCACAGTGAAAGGACGTCGATGTTTTTTTAACAATAAGGCACCTATATGACTAATCAAGGCCATCAGCAAGAGCACAATCGGAAAATGTACCAATAGCGGGTGTAAGCTGGGCAGTCCTTCGAATAAGCTTTTCATTGTATTAATGTATTGTTTCTACGATAGATCCACAGGTGGCCATTGATTGACCTAAATAAGGATTTTCAATTTTCTTTTGTGTACTCAACCAATTGGCTCCTTTTCCATCACGATACATCGGACAATGCTGATAATAGACTGGAGCTTCAGGTTTGACAGATTTCATCAACACATACATATTTTTGGAAAGGGTCACAAAGTGCTCTCGCTTATGTTCATTTTCCGTAATCCCAGCAATATGCTCTGCGTCGAAAGCCAATTTCCGTTGGTATTCCTTCCAAAGTTTTCCTTGAACAGCATCTAATTGCTCGTTATTAAGTTTTGCAATGGCAGCCTGTATTCCTTTCGCTGCTGTCTGTGCAGCCGCGCCATTATCCTTAACCAATGCATCTTTCAGCGCGAAATAGGCGCTGTATAAGCCTGCAAAGGATTGCTAGCTGCTGTTACATCAACTTTCCCCGCCGATGGTTCTATTTTTGCAGCTGTATTATTTACTCTGGCAGCCTCTTTAGTCAAAGCGCTATCGCCTTTGCTTTTGTCGACATTCGTCGTTGCGGTATCCGCAGCAACAGGGACCGTATGATCTGCATGTGTATTTTTCGATGTTGAATTGTTGCATGCAACGAATATCAATGCGATCGCCACAATTAGCATAAACTTTTTCATAATTACGTGTATTTATAGGTTTAGATTTTTAATATAATTTCGATAGTTTGTTTCGTTTTCAAAATAGGAAACTTCCCCTTGATCGCCGGTAATTGCAATGGAAGCCGTCGCCTTATCCACTTCTTTTTTTGAAAAAGGATCGATGGCTACACGTACCGCAGCTTCTTGCGGTATGCGCTTTTTACACATTTCACAGCAACCATAATAATCCTTACCCTCGTGCCTGACCAGCAATTGTTTTTTCCCCATAAAAGCATCATTCACCATGCAAACTTGTGCTGTAGGGACGAGATCACCCAATTTATATTGAACTGACGGTACAGGCAAACTGATCGCCGGATCAGTCGAAGCTATTTGATCTTCAGCTTTGGTATTTGTTTGTGAACCGCTACAGGCCGTTAAAGACAATACAACAACCGATAGGATCGCTAGGAAATAATTCATAACACAGGCGATTAGTTTAACGTTTCTACTGTACTTCCACAACTAATCATTTGCGCTCCAAAGAATGGGTTTTTCACGGCATTCTCCTTACTTAGCCAATGCGCTCCCTTGCCTTCACTAAACATAGGGCAATGCTGATAATAAATAGGTCCGTCCAATTTACTCACCTTCAGCAGCTCATACAACGCATTTGAAAGAGATGCAAAAGCCACACGTTGCTTAGCAATATCTTTATTTTTAGTTATACCTGTCGCATCGCTTGCCAGCTTATTCATCACCTTCATCCATACGGTATGTTCATCGTGGCCAAGTTTATTCATATCGACAGCTTTGACTGCTGCTTGAAATGCCTCGGCATGAGCCGCTGCCGCCACCGCATCTGTCTTCACCAATGCATCCTTTAGCGCAAAGTAAGAACTTGCCAACAGTGCAAATGCGGTCTTTTCATCCGCTGCTTTTGAGTTCACCGAAGGCTGAATTGTTGTTTGTACGCCCTGACGATGATTCGTATGATCGATCTGCTGTTCAGTATCATTTTTTAATGCTGGTTTTAGGACTCGTTCATATTGTTCAGCTTTTGCCAATTGGACATAAGCATCATCTGGAGCCAGAAATTTTTCATTGTCGAACCCTGCCAATGCAATGCGCTTAAGAACCTCATCCGCGCTTGTTTTTGACGAGTCGTAGGTAACAACCGCCAGTTTGGTTGCCTGATTCCAGTCAACTTTCGCAAATTGTCCGTCCCGACCTTCTTTTTCAATGATCGTTTTAACAGCCGGTGTATTTCCAAAAATCTTTACAGTCGCTGTCTTTGCATTTTTAATTTGTGCATGTGTATGTTGGGTGGATAGTAATACAGGGATTACCAAACCAAGTAATGACATTAATCTCATGATTATCATATGTAGTATATAAAAGAATACCGACGAAAAACCCTTCTACAGCGATTTACTGTATTTGCGTATTGAATCCGATAGATCCAAAGGGATTTTCATAAGCTAAAATAAAACGGGGCTTTGGATAGAGAAACCGATCCAAAAAGACATAGCATGGGCTATCAGTCTAACACTAGGCGATCTGAGGAGGCTGCCAAATGGAAAAATAGGCATCAGCGCAATAAGGCTGTTTATAGCGCGCATAAGCGCTTGATGCATCAGCATATAAGGGTAAAATAAGCTGAGCTTCGATCACTGAAACAATAGGATTACATTGCAGAGAAGAGGTACGGCATGATTTTTCGCCACAATGTTTACCACAGTCATCCGCATGATGATCTGATTTTGGTGATTCAGCTCTTTCATCTTTACAACAATCTGCTGTTTCGACGTCCTTTACCTGTTGTCTTTCATCAAGGCAACATGATTTTTCTTCCTGTTTTGGCTTTTCGGACGGTTCGTGGCAGGCAAATAACCTATACGGTGCTAAGAAAAGCCCCAGCATACAGATTATAAATACGATATTACGTTTTGCCCACATAACGGATTAATTTGAAAAGTAGAGATGTGCTACTTTGGAGATAAATTTCGGTAGAATTTTCGAATGTACAATTGTAATATTTTTTATTTTATTTATAATATTTTGATTTGCTGTATTTCCGATTCTCGGCCTGGCCGCATAAAAACTACTTTTCGAGTCCTTTGATCCAGTTCAGTATCAACAGGCAACCAGGCGCATACACTCCCCCATGATCAAACCCCTGTAGCTGATACAACGAGGTTCTGGTATGCCCTACCTGTTTTAAGACCGCTGCCAAATGGGCGTTTTCTTCAAACCGTGCCGCCATTTCCAATTGTTGATCCCCAGTGATCAGGAGAATTGGCGGTGCATCTTTCCGTGCGAACGAAAGCGGTGCAAAATGATCAATCTGGGGGATCACCATGGATTGCCCACGTTCCTTTTTAATCGTGTAATGCGTATTTGTTTGCCCACTAATCGGTGCCAGCCCTTTTATATTATTTGCATCAACACCAAATTTTTGCAGGTAATGCTTATCCAAACCAACCATTAAAGCCAAATATCCGCCTGCTGAATGTCCCGACACATAAATTTTTGAGGGATCTCCGCCATAGTTTGCAATATGTGAAAATGTCCATGCAACAGCCTCAGCAGCATCTTCGATATAGCTCGGCGCTTTCGCTCTGGGGCTTAGCCGATAATTGACTGCTATAACCGCTACACCTTTTTCTTTAAGTTCAAGTGGAATAAATTTATTTCCCTCCTCTAGTCCGCCGCCATGAAACCATACGATGGTAGCAAAATTTTTACGATCAGTCGGTATATAAATATCCAATTTACAACGTTCTTTCTTATAAGAATCTGGTTCATCTGGTCTACAATAGGCAACGTCGGTTGTCGTTTTATAGTGCTGCGCAAACATCAAACTCGGTGAAAGCAGAAAAAAGAAGATAACAAGCAATTTGGAAGACATATAAATCGGATTTAAGTATTAAATAGCTTAAAGTTAACAAAACTCCATCAAAACCATTTGGTTGCGTTAAAATAAGTTTCAACTTTACACTTTTTATTATATATTGATAATTATCTGGCAACAGATATAACAAAACACAAATTTTCCTGTTATTAACTTAGAAAACATCATAACATTATATGGAACGGATAAAGATTGAAACCCATATCAACGTACGCGTAGAAACGATCTGGAATGCCTATAACTCGGCCGAGGATATCATGCAATGGAATCATGCTTCAGATGACTGGCACTGTACAAGTTCGATCAATGATTTACGTATTGGCGGAAAGTTCAAAAACCGAATGGAGGCAAAAGATGGATCTATGGGCTTTGATTTTGAAGGCAGCTATACCGCGCTTGAACCCTTTAAAAAAATAGCCTATGTTATGCCTGATGGTCGTCATGTTGAAATCAACTTCAATGCAAAAAAGTCTGCTACGGATATCACGATAATTTTTGATGCAGAAACGGAAAATCCTATTGATATGCAACGTAATGGATGGCAGGCCATACTCGAAAATTTCAGATCCTACGTTGAAAACACCTATGCAACGACACAGCTCGGGCAATCGCATGAATGACGATTGAGCTTAGCTTGTCTTTTCATGCGATCATCTTTTAAATAAAGGATA
The DNA here is from genome assembly GCF_002494055.1 of Sphingobacterium sp. UBA7038. Taxonomy (NCBI): domain Bacteria; kingdom Pseudomonadati; phylum Bacteroidota; class Sphingobacteriia; order Sphingobacteriales; family Sphingobacteriaceae; genus Sphingobacterium; species Sphingobacterium sp. UBA7038. The sequence goes on along the minus strand of NZ_DLAV01000006.1, from coordinate 44,844 downwards.
TGCTTAGGATTCTTAAAAGTATAGTTATATTTAGCCACTAATTCGTCTCCCCCTTCTTCATAGAAAGCGGAGAACGATACCAACAAAACGCGATAAAAAGATTACATATGACAATAATTAACAATTATGAAGAGTACAAAGCCTTTGAAGGAAAATCATTAGGCGAATCCCAATGGCATGTTATTGATCAAAAACAAATTAATCAATTTGCGGATGCAACCCTTGACCACCAATGGATTCATTTAGATAGTGAAAAGGCCAAAACTGATAGTCCTTTCAAATCGACTATTGCTCATGGCTATCTGACCTTGTCCCTCATTCCTTATTTATGGAAACAAATTGCTGAAGTAAGAAATGTCAAAATGGAAATCAATTATGGGATTGAAAACTTACGTTTTGCACAACCCGTTTTGGTTGACAATGCTGTACAGCTCCATACACAAGTAAAATCGGTTGTCAATTTGAGAGGGGTTGTCAAAGTTACCATCGAAGCTACATTGAAAATCAAAGACAGTGCAAAACCAGCTTATGTGGGTGATGTCATCTTTTTATATCATTTCAATTAATTCCAACCTTAGACTATAGGCCATTAGCGAATTCTTATACATGCGCAATAGCTTTCAAATAAAACTTGTTACAAATCATAAGGAATATCCTTATGATTTGTTGCTTTTGGCAGACGAAACCATTCATGCAATCGACAAATACCTCTATGAATCGCTGGTTTATGTTGTCTATGAATCGGTAAAACCGATCGCTGTTTTCTGTTTGTATCCGGTCAATACAGAGACATTAGAAATTAAAAACATTGCCGTATCACCCGAGTTTCAAGGTATGGGGCTCGGAAGTCAACTACTTGATTTTATCAAGGAAAACTACCGGCAATACCCGAACCTGATTGTAGGTACTGCAGATTGTGTCCTGGCCCAAATTCGCTTTTATGAACGAAATGGCTTTTTTAAATACGCCATCCGTAAAGATTTTTTCATTGAAAATTATGAGCTGCCTATTTATGAAAATGGCCAGTTGTTGAAAGATATGATTATGCTGCGGTATACGTTAAATCCCTAGAGACAAAAATAGATATAGATGAGTACTGGTATTGATAATCCCAACCACAGCACTACCCCCTGTAGTATTGCTTTAAAACCTACTGCCAACAAGACCTCCCTCGACAAACTTGCTCCAATTAAAAACAACGTTAAGGTAAGCCCCATCTTTGAAATAGAAACGACATAGCCTCCTATATACTGAAAAAAAGGGATATAACTTGTTAAGATAACCGCCAATACAAAGAGGCCAATAAAATACGGTATTTTAATTCTTGTCCCTTTGGTTTTGAATGCTACAGCACTTAAACAGGCAATTGGAATAATCCATAACGCTCTAGTCAATTTTACGGTTGTCGCAACCTGTAGTGCTTCATTACCGTACTTACTTGCCGCACCAACGACAGAACTGGTATCCTGTATGGCAACCGCACACCATAAACCAAATTGCGTCTGGCTGAGATCAAGCAAATGACCGACGACAGGAAATACAAATAAAGCAATGGCATTAAGTACAAATATGGTCCCTAAAGCCACACTTACTTGCTTTTCATTGGCTTTTATCGTCGGTGAAACCGCAGCAATGGCACTTCCTCCACAAATGGCAGTGCCAACAGAAATCAAATAAGCGGTCACCTTTTCCAACTTGAGTAACCTACCCAATAGATAGCCCAATGATAATGTTCCGAGAATAGAAATAACGGTTAACACAAACCCCTGCTTACCCGTTTGGATAGCTGTATCGATATTCATTCCAAATCCAAGTCCAACCACAGAAATCTGTAACAAAATCTGTGTTGCCCTGTGATTGACTGCCAGAAAGGGATGGCCAATCCATTGCGCCACAATAATACCCAAAAGTAAGGCAAGAGGGGCCGACACAAAGGGGGTAAGACATAATACAAATAGGAGTATAAAAATGATTTCCCGAACGAAGACCTTTCGATTGAGCAGCTGCTTATAACGAATTGTCGTATTTATTTTTTTGTCCATGACAATGATGCTTTGATTTGGCACAAAATTGAATAACTCTCAATTATTTTAAAAGACACAATTACAAATGAGTCATAACAATTGGTTATAACAGACAACTGCATTTTAACCAAAATAATTAAAGGATACGCTATTAAAATGAAAGAATCCTTCCCATTAGAACATTAAAGTATTACGATAAATGATTATATTTCAACGAGGTTATTCATAGGAATTAAACTTGACTTAATAATTATATACCGATGACACTGACAGCCATTCATCCCAAACTGCCCATGCGCAACAAAACCATCACAAAAGATTTTTATCTACATAAACTTGGATTTTCATTATGTGGAGCAGTCGATTACGAAGGTTACCTGATGCTAAAAAAAGACCATATTGAAATTCATTTTTTTGAATTCCAAGAACTTCCACCAGAAGAAAATTATGGTATGGTTTATATACGCACAGACGACATTGATTGTCTGTATCAGTCTTTTCAAGAAAATCACGTTGAGATTCACCCCAATGGCAAACTTGAGATTAAGCCCTGGGGTCAGCGGGAGTTTTCGATTTTAGATCCCGACAGCAATCTACTCACCTTTGGCGCCGATGCTTAAATAGCGAAAAGCCCACTAAAGATTGCTAAAAATCAGCAAAGATCCATAGTGGGCTTGGTATTGTTCGTATGGGTTCTTAGCCAAAAAGGTCTGAACTCAAATAGCGGTCACCTCGGTCACAGGCAATAAATACAATAAGGCCTTCGTCGATTTCATTTGCAATTTTAAGTGCTCCTGCAAAAGCTCCGCCGGTGCTCATTCCTGCAAAAACACCTTCACGCTTAACAAGTTCCCGGGCAAGCGCTGTTGCCTCCTGTTGGGATATATCGATAACGCGATCTACCCTCCTTGGATCAAAAATCTTAGGCAGATAGGCTTCGGGCCAATGCCGTATGCCTGGTATGGAAGATTCAGGAGTGGGCTGACAGCCTACGATCTGAATGGCTGCATTTTTTTCCTTCAAATAGATGGAATTTCCCATAATTGTCCCCGTAGTCCCCATGGCGCTTACAAAATGTGTAATCTTCCCCGCAGTATCACGCCAGATTTCAGGTCCCGTTGTTTTGATATGTGCTTCGTAGTTATCTGGATTTGCAAATTGATTCAATATAAAATAGCCTTCTTTTTCGGCCTTTTCTTCTGCATAATCGCGACATATTTCCATGGATTCCAATAAAGTAACTTTCGCCCCGTAAGCCTCCATCGTAAGTGTTCGCTCCCGCGTTGAAGAAGCTGGCATCACAAGCTCGAGGTTAAGTCCATATATACCGGCGATCATAGCAAGTGCGATCCCCGTATTACCGCTCGTTGCCTCGATCAATTTACTATCTTTTGTAATATCGCCCCGCTCCATCGCAGAACGGATCATATTGAGTGCTGCACGATCTTTCACCGAGCCCGCAGGATTATTACCCTCCATTTTTGCAAAGATCCGCACCTTGGGATTTGTATGAAATTGTGTAATCTCGACTAAGGGTGTATTTCCTATGGTATCTATGATATTTCCCATGGTATCTATATTATTGGTTTTGAATCTATAAATTTTGATGTTGCCTGATGGTATACGGTGGTGTAAGGCTCGACAGAACTTGTCAACCAGACATTCCCGCCAATGACCGAATGATGGCCGATGTGTGTTTCGCCGCCCAGGATTGTGGCTCCAGAGTAGATAATAACATGATCGCCAATTGTCGGGTGGCGTTTTACATTGGAAAACACCTTATCCACACTCAGGGCCCCCAGGGTTACACCCTGATAAAGTTTCACATAATTACCGATGGTGCAGGTTTCGCCGATAACCAATCCGGTGCCATGGTCAATATGCAGATGATGGCCTATTGTTGCTCCAGGATGGATATCAATTCCCGTTTTGGAATGCGCATGTTCTGTCAATATGCGCGGTATCAAAGGAACACCCAGGCGATGTAGTTCGTTCGCCATCCGGAAAATACAGATCGCAAAGAAACCGGGATAAGTACGTACAACCTCTCTTTTATTCTGTGCTGCAGGATCGCCATCCATCAATGCATCTGCATCCCAGCACATCAATTCATAAAGTTGTGGAATCCGTTCAAAAAACTGGTGCGCTACTTCCGAGTGATTGCAGCTTTGACAAGCTTTGGATTTGCTCAGGAGCTGCTCAAGCTCCAATTCAAATTGTTCAAAAGCGAGCTTCACATCATCGACCGATTTCATCTCGCTAGAATTTCGTTCGGGGAAGAGCACATCCACAATTCGGATAGCCCAGCCGCAGATCTTCTTGTTAGAAGGCATTTCTAGAACAGCCAATTGCTGTTCATAGATATGTTGATAAAAATCATGCATCTTCACTAGTTTATTAAAACAAATATACTATACAATATTGATAGATTAAGCCTTATTATCAAAACTTAGCCCCATTGCCGATCATTGAGCTCATTTGATGAGCAGAGCATATCTTTTAGCTTAGCGAACCAAGCGTTCAAACAGCTCGTTCAATGTTGTTTCGGGATCCTCACATAATCCGGGGTGTGATGCCGAGCATTGAATCAGGGTACTCCGCTTCGCTGTGAGCCAACGAAACCGTTCAGTGATATCTAACTCGGCAAGTTTACCGGCATCTTTTTCGCCGTGGCAGATTCGCTGGAAGGAAGACAGATGATTTTCGATCAACTCCAACTCGATATTCGGGCAAAGAGCACGCACCTTTTGTTCATTGACCAGATAAACCATCTTCGCAAAACGATACTTACGACAATAAAGAGCTACGCCTACATTGATAAATTCCTCTCGCTCCACTCGTGGTATCAAACGTACCACAGCATACTCATATACGGTCTTTTCTGGCATCTTCTATTTGTTTTACAAAAATGGATGAATTGGCTACACGCTGTTTCAGGAAAGAAACATACACTTCGCGCGCATCGGCTGCGGAGAGCTCACGTTCGGCATCTTCCAGCCATTCATCGGGTACCACCGCCAATATTCCACGAAATACCGCTTCCGTAAAAACGGAACGATATTCCTGATCTATTTTCTCCACCATACTCGCATTTTTGAGCAGTACGTGATCTTTAATCTGAACAAATGGTTTTAGGGATTGTTCTTCCCAGTTATCCCAACTGTGATGAAAATATAAGGAAGCGCCGTGATCTATCAACCAAAGTTCTTTATGCCATATCAGCATATTTGTATTCCGAACAGTACGGTCAACATTCATCAAGAGAGAATCCAACCAGACAATTTTCGAAGCTTCCTCCGCGCCGATGGCATCAACATTCGCATCAAATGTGATGGCTCCACTCAGAAAATGAAGTCCCAGGTTTTTGCCTACACTAAATTTGAGCAGATCCTGAATTTCTTCATCGGGTTCTGTACGGCCAAAGGATTCGTCCAGCTCCGCAAATACAATTTCGGGAACCCTCAATTTTAGCAATCTTGCTAGCTCTCCACCGATCAGTTCTGCGATCAATGCTTTTCGTCCCTGACCTGCCCCTCTAAATTTTATAACATAACTAAAGCCGTCATCGGCATCGACTAATGCGGGCAAAGACCCTCCTTCCCGAAATGGCTGAACATATCGGATGATCTCTACATCTCTAATAACAGGTTGTTTAAAATCCATGAATTATATTTTTACGATCTTCAAAGTTGGTAATACCATGCAAACTGATCAAACTTATCTAAAGTTACCTATATTTAAACGTTTGCAGCTATAGGAAACGAGAAATTCACGTCATGTACTTGCACAATCCCGCTACTCTTTGCCCCTGCGAACTATTAAGTGTGGTAATATCCAAAATTATTGCTTATATTTTAGCAATAAAGCACAAATTGTACATTCATTTGACCGTTGGAAGTATTATTTTCTAATTATATTTGTAGTGTAATCACAACTTGTCTCATCAAGTTTCTTCAATCAACGATATGGATACCATTCAGGAATATAACAATGTTATCAAACATTGTCAGGATTTATTTATTAAAAAAACAAAAGATTATGGAACGGCCTGGCGGATTATGCGCCTATCTTCCATTACAGACCAGATTTACATTAAAGCACAACGTATACGCACGCTAGAAATCAAAAAGGTTTCCAAAGTTGGCGAAGGCATTGTCGACGAATATATCGGTATTATCAATTACTGTGTCATGGCCATGATTCAGATTGATTTGGGTGAAGATGGTGAAGAAAATCTGGATCCAACTTTTGTGAATCAGAAATATACCGAAAAGGTTACCGAGACCAGAGATCTCATGCTTGCCAAAAACCACGATTATGGTGAAGCATGGCGCGATATGCGTGTTTCTTCCATGACAGATCTGATCTTGATGAAAATACACCGCGTTAAACAAATTGAAGATAATGATGGGCAAACCCTTGTTTCTGAAGGCATCCATGCCAACTATCAAGATATGCTCAACTACGCAGTTTTTGCATTAATTAAATTAGGAATTGCACAACAATAATCGGATTATGACAGCCACACAGCAGCGTACCAAAACAAATTATCTTTTAGGATTTTGCCGGATTTTTACGGGACTTTTGTTCATATTCTCCGGTTTTATTAAAGCAAATGACCCGACAGGGTTTGGCTATAAGCTTCAGGAATACTTTGAGGTCTTTCATCTCACAGCTTTTAATGAATACGCCACTGCCATGGCCGTGGTGATATGTGGTTTTGAAATTTTGTTAGGCGCACTTTTATTACTTGGGGTTTATGCAAATACCGTTGCCTGGGGCCTGCTGCTGCTGATCCTGTTTTTCACCTTTCTAACCTTCTATTCGGCATTTTTTGAGGTCGTGACCTCATGTGGTTGTTTTGGCGATGCCATCCCACTCACACCTTGGCAATCATTTTCTAAAGATCTGGTGCTCTTGGCCTTGATCCTTATTCTATTTTTTAACCGAAAACAATTACGATCAATTATCAAAGGATCAGGCAATCAATTCGTTGCTACTTTGATTACAGCGATCATCTCCTTAGGTATTGGTGTTTACACCGTAAACTACCTCCCCTTTATTGATTTCTTACCCTACAAAGTTGGCAACAACTTACCTTCATTAATGGTATTACCTGAAGGCAAACAAGGCGATGTCTTTGAGCAAATCTATACCATGAAAAACAAAAAGACAGGCGAAACCAAAAAGGTCAATGACAAAGTCTATATGGCTGACAAGCTATGGGAAGATGAATCATGGGAAATTATAGGTGAGCCTGAGAGTAGATTAGTAAAAAAAGGATATGACATCCCTATTCCTGATCTCTTAATTACAGACGCTGATGGTGCAGATCATACACAGGAAATCATTGCCAACCCGTATTATAACCTTGTGATCGTTGCAAAAGATCTTTCTTCGACCAATATTGATGCTATCCAAAAGATCAATCAGACAGCCATTCAGTTAACAAAAGATTATAATGGACTGCGCGTTGTTCTATTGACTGCTTCTGCATCCAAAGACGCGCAATATCTGAGTGATAAAATGCAATTAATTGCGGAGATATTCTATGCCGATCTCATTCCTCTGAAAAGCATGGTGAGAGCAAATCCTGGTGTACTGCTCCTAAAAGGAGGCAACGTCCTCGGAAAATGGCACTATAATAATTTTCCGGATGCCAAAACCATTGAAGATAAATTTCTAAGTAAAGACAAATAGTACCTATGCCTAAACCTATATTTTTGATTGGTTATATGGGAAGTGGAAAAACTACCCTGGGTAAGAAACTTGCCACCAAACTCGAGCTCCCTTTCATCGACACTGATGAGGAAATCGTCAAACAAATTGGCATGAGCATTACCGAATATTTTAGTCAGCATGGTGAAGACGCCTTCCGGACATTAGAACGCGAGCAATTGCGTAAATTTGCGGAGAATGCTGCCGTAATATCTACGGGTGGTGGCGCCCCCTGTTTCTTTGATAACATGGAATGGATCAGGGCGAATGGTTATGCCGTCTACTTACAGATGTCGCCCAAAGCACTTTTTGACCGTCTTTCTCAATCTAAATTACACAAACGGCCCATTCTGATCGGAAAATCACCGGAGGAACTACGGCTATTTATTGAAGAAAAGTTGATCGAAAGAGAACCTTATTATACACAGGCACATTTGACGATTGACCAATTAAACACGAGTGTCGAGACACTGGCCGATTTGATTAATCAGTACAATAGATAGACAATGAATATACGTCCCCCCCACTACTTCCTTTTATTGATCTGCTTTATCGTAAGCAGTTGCTTTCGTAATGGAGCCAATACGGATGGCTTGCCGGTGGGTAAACGTATACAGCTCCAAAATGTGGAGGAATTATATCAGTTTTTGACCTATGATGATAATCGTTATCCATTGGTCAGTTTGCATCGTGGGGGCCCCGCATCCGGATACCCGGAGAATGCAATCGAAACTTTTTCCTATAACGCGAGCTTACAGCCAGTCCTTGTTGAATGTGATGTTCGTATCAGTAAAGACTCGGCATTAATATTAATGCATGATAATACGCTAAACCGAACAACCACAGGTAGAGGGACTGTGAACGCCAGCACATTGGCTGAGCTCAAAAGTCTTCGTCTATTGGACAATAACAAAAAGATAACACCCTATAGGATCCCTACGCTGGAAGAAGCACTTGCTTGGGGAAAAGGAAAGGTAATCTTCACCTTAGACATTAAAAATGATGTCCCTTATGAAGCCGTTATCAACGCTATTCGCAAACAAAGAGCAGAATCCAGCGTAGTCATCATCACGTATAGTGCCAACCAAGCGGCCAAAGTGCACAGTCTGGCGAGCGACATCATGATTTCGGCTTCGGTCAATAACATTGAGGACCTTGCTCGTCTAAATGAAAAAGATATACCCGACAATCGCTTGTTAGCTTTCGTCGGAACACGTGAAGCAGATCCAGCATTAACCAAAATACTACATGACCATGGCATCATGTGCATATTGGGTACACTGGGGAACTTGGACAAACAGGCCGACAAAAAAGGCTTTCAAGTTTATGCTGGGTTTATTGATCGCGGCGCAGACATATTAAGTACAGATCGACCTACGGAAGCAGGGCGAGCGCTGAATTTCTACATCAAGAAAAGAGGAATTACTTCGAAATTTATTCAGTAAGACTGATAACATCATTTCTCCACCTCAAATCACTACAGAAATCATTTCGCCATCAAATATCGCACTTGACACTGCATCGCATCATGAGCTTAGGCTGCCTTTCAGCTAATCGTTGTTAGTGTAAATTTCAAATCCTAATCTTATATTAAGATTTATCAGATTTTCTTTGAACTGAAATTCTCCGGATCAATTTATAAACCTCAAACCATAAAACGGATACTGCAGCCACGGACAGCGCTATTCCCAATTCATATCCACTTAGGGCTGTTACAGCAAAAAATTGGGCAACCGGAGCAACATATAATATCACCGCTAAAAATAGAAGCACAGCGATCGAAATCCCAACGAGCAGCAAGTTTCGGTTTTTAAAACTCTCCAGGATACTATAATGGAAAGATCGATTGGCATAACTCAGTAAAATATTGGCAAAGATTAAAGTAGCAAAAACCATAGCCCTTGTTTTTTCCTCGGTTCCCCCCTGCTGAACAGCAAATTGATAAACAAAAAGAATTCCTATGGTGATTATCAGGCCTTGAACAATGCTGATTCCAAGCTCATTTATACTCAAAAAAGTGTCGCTCATAGCTCTAGGAGGCCGCTTCATGGTATCCTTTTCAATAGGTTCATTTTCATATACAATCGAGCAAGTAGGCCCCATGACCAATTCGAGGAAAATCACATGCACAGGGCTAAAAATCTGCGGAAATACCCAGCCTAAAAACAAAGGGAGTGATACGGTCAAAATAATGGGGATATGAATAGAAATGATGTATTGAACCGCCTTCTTGATGTTTGCGTAAATCCTTCTTCCGGCGGCTATACCGATTATTAACTTTTGTAAATCGTCGTTTGTGATAATCAATGCCGCGGCTGATTTTGCAATTTCAGTACCTTTATTGCCCATTGCCACGCCGATATGGGCTGCTTTTAATGCTGGGCCATCGTTCACCCCATCGCCAAGCATCGCCACGACCTCGCCTTTCTTTTTCAGGGCATTTACAATGGCCAGTTTAGCATCCGGAAACATTCTGGTAAATAGCGTTGTTTGCTCTGCTATCGCCATAATTTCAGCTTCGGACTTGTTTACGATTTCACTGCCATTGACCGGCGCAGACAAAATACGAATTCCGGCCTGAGCTGCTATTGCTTGAGTCGTATCGGCATTGTCGCCGGTAATCACATTGACTTTAATCCCCGCATCATAAATATCTTGAAATACGTCCTGAATACCCTTTTTGGGCGGATCATAAAATACCGTCAACCCTAAAAATTGGAACTCAAATTCCTGTTGATTCGCAGGGAAATTATTGCCTTCGAATGTCGCTTTCCCCACACCTAATAAGCGAAAACCCTGCGCTCCATAGGATTTAACAATAGCCCTAATTTTATTTTTCTCCTTATCGGACAGCTTGGATACGCTAAGTATAGCCTCCGGCGCCCCTTTGGCAGCAATAATCCGATCTTTTCCTGTATTTTCGAAAAGATGGGTCATCATCGGCGGTTTACCCTCTAAAGGATATTCATGAAATAGTGCATATTCCTTTCTGAGGTCCCGCTTTTGCGTTTTTTCATATATTTTATGTAACGTAATTTCCATGGGGTCGAAGGGCACAGGCTCACTGCTCCACATCGCATAATCGATAAGCTCTCTTAAATCGGATTCATCAAACCTTTCCTGATCATAAGATGAATCCGTAGCATAATTATAGAGGTATTTCAATTGCATGGAATTCTCTGTAATAGTCCCGGTCTTATCGGTACAAATCACCGTCGTACTGCCCAAAGTCTCAACAATACTGCTTCTTTTGATGATAATCCCCTCACGCATGAGCTTCCATGCGCCAAGCGCCATAAAAGTCGTAAATGCAACAGGAATCTCTTCTGGCAACACAGACATCGCCAACGTAAGTCCATTGAGCAAGCTCGCCACCAAATTACCACTATCAATAAAACTGTATATACATACGAATAAAAAAATGAGTATACCGACAATGGCCATTGCTTTTACAAACTTTTGGATTTGCACCTGCAATGGCGAAATTTCTTCTTTGATATTCTTTATCGATTCACCGATTTTCCCAACACGTGTCTCTTTACCGATTTCAGTAACTTCAAACACGGCCAGGCCCGAGACCGTAACTGTCCCACTGTAGACCAGATTATCCTCGGACTTACTGTCCTTAAAGACCGAAAAACTTTCCCCTGTCAGCGAAGATTCATTGACAGAAAAATCGTTACTATGTAAAATACGACCATCGGCGTTTATAATTCGACCTTCCTCTGTAATACAGAGATCGCCCACAACAATCTCATGTGTTGGAATTTCACTAACCTTCCCATTTCGAATCACAGTGCTTAATGGTTCATTCAGCTTTTCAAGTTCCTCCAGGGCTTTTTTGCTACGATTGTCCTGATAAAAGGAAATTGCCGTAACGGCAACAATAGCGACAAACATAAATACGGCCTCTCCGTAATTCCCCACAAAAACATAAATCATCGAGATGATAATCAATAGAATCAGCATAGGCTCCTTCAAAATATCCACAAGCAGTTCAAACCATGTATTCTTGTGGCTATCGCTCAATTGATTCCAACCATATTTAGCTCGGGAGGCATGCACCTCAGTTGCGGAAAGACCTTTCAGATTCTCGGGAATATTATATGACATATCGAATGAACTAGGTTGATTAAATATAATGAATAATTCTGGTATACAGGGATTAAAACATCTGTCAGCTATCGTCTCCCTTATCCGTAACATCATGTTACAATCTTTAATTTTCAGCCTTTACTTTTTGTAAAAAAGGAAGGATACAAAACTCATCAACAACAGATTAGCATAAAATTTACCTTCTACTGCTTTTCTTTTATTGAATATTTCTATTACAATCCTATATTTGCGCAGAAATTCACTTGGGGACATTGAATTTCATATTAGCCGAAAGCAATTTTGCGATCATTTTCCAATAATACCAGGACAGCTTCTTGCTATTGAAGTCCTTCTTTGCTACCTATGTTTTCAGACCATGTAAAACACAAACAGAAGCTGAAAACTAAACATATATTGTAAAATATTCTGTACCTATCGTCAGGATATGGAATAGGATCTAAACTTGTTGTGGCCTCCATAGTAGTATATTAATAATAAAAATAAGATGGTCATCTTAATTGCAGAAGATAATGAGTTGATATTACGGACAGTTCAATACAAACTGATCAAGGCAGGTCATGAGGTTATCACTACCACCAATGGAAAAGATCCAATTGAAAAGCTCAATACAATGGATCTCGATTTGATCATTACCGACATTATGATGCCGTTTGCTTCAGGAATAGAAGTACTTTCTTCCATAAAAAAGCTCGAGAAAAAAATCCCCGTCATTGTACTTTCCAACATGGGACAAGAAGAAGTCGTCATTGAAGCTTTTGATCTTGGCGCTTCAGATTTCATGGTGAAGCCGTTTAGCCCGGAAGAACTCCTATTACGGGTCAATCGACTGACGATTAACAATCGTGATTAATCTGTATGGGGAGACTTTTAATATAACTACGGAATATTACCAGACATCACGATTCGATGCCCGAAGACTTTCCCGAGCATAATTCGCTACTTCATCATTTTCGTCCCCAGTTTTTAAACGTACCTGTAAATTTTCTAGCCAGTCGGCTAAAGCATCTAAAGCCGTTTCACCGTTTCCGAAAATGCCTTGATGCGGATCGGGCCCCAGTAAACACCAATACGACGTTTCTTCTCTAAATACAACGGGACGTAGCTCACGAATTTCAAAAGGTAATTCTTCTGAATCAAAATCCAATGGTACAATTTTATCTTCAGCTATTTTCATCTGTTCCATAACCCATTTCTACTTTTTTTAAATCTTCCTCTGGCCAGGTAAGCAGCTCCTTCAACAGATATGTTTTTGGTCCTCCATCTGCTGTATCATCAGCAAACTGTTTTAGAAATTCCTGCAGATCACCTTCGACTTTTATTAATTTTCCATCTTGAAGAACATCATATCCCGCTGCAATCCATTCTTCGATCCTTTCCGTATTAATTTGTAGTTTCTCCATCTGCTGTATTTTGTAGTATTTTAAATGCTGCTTTTTATAACATTTAATAACACCTCACCGATTAAAATTATAATAGCCATCAATAAAAAATAGCCTGAGCACTATTAAACCTTAAAAAAGCAGCTCTCTATTATAAGAACAATACTTTAATATATATGGTTGATTTTTTTTTAGATTATCCATAAAAAAATCAACTAAAAAAGAGGTAGTTACATATCATTTATTGTTTATCAAAATATTAAAAAAATCTTTGGCAAACTATTTGTTTGAACAGCGAAAGCTTTCTAATCGGAAGCACACAACTTATATTTTTTTAAATTATCATGAAAAAAGTAATTCTACCTTTTCTAACACTTTTTACGCTACTATTTGTTGCTCATCAGCAAGCAAACGCACAAACTCCCTATCGGACAGCCATTGGTCTTGGAATAGACGTCGGCGATGGTCAAACATTATTCGGTCCACAGATAAAACACAATTTTGGTGGAAATGACGCTGGAAATGCACAAGTATTATTTGGAGACAATATTACTGTTATCGGCGTAGATTATTCATACAACAAACGTATTCCTGGATCTCGAGGTCTTTCATGGTACATTGGTGTTGGTCCACAAGTATCATTTATTGATTATGGTAAATGGCACGACGACTGGTATGACGACTACCATTGGAAAGATGGAAAAACACATACTGATTTTGCGATCCGTCCAGCTTTGGGTCTAGAGTTCAAAATACCTTCTGCACCATTGGCCATGCATTTCGACTGGAAACCTTGGTGGAATCTTTCTCATGGTTCTAATTTCGAGCCATCGCGTTTTTCTTTAGGATTTAAATTCGTTTTGAAATAGCATAACGCGAATACAAATAACAAAAATCCTGCTCATCATCGGTGTGCAGGATTTTTTGTTTTCACCATTAAGGTGTTTTTATCTTTACACCGACAAAGTATGTCCTTGGCATGTTGGGCCCATAAATGTAATTGCTATCGCGATTTTTCCCGGTATCAAAATCAGTTTGATACGCGTTAAAAATATTTTTTACCCCTGCATAAAGCTCAATGATATTTTTGTATTTCGGTAAGTTAAATGCATAAGCTACTTTACTATTGAGCTCCGAAAAGGCTCCTGTCCGTACCATTTGATCGTCAGGAAAATTATCTGCTCCCCGACATGGGCAATACGCATATTTCCCGTGTAAACATAGTTTAAATTGACTGTCCAGGGTTTACTTGCTGTAATATTGAGGTTGGCAAAACCATATTCGTTGGGTGTCCGCAAAAATGATCGAATTGGAGCTACTCCTTCCAAATACGACACCGGACTATCATACTTGCTTTGCTGCACTGTCAACCCAGTTTCCAACTGAATCTTCTTAGCATAATTTGCACGTAATTCCAATGTTCCTCCGGCTACAGTTGCGTTGTTTCCATTTCGCTTTTCAAAAATCTTCCCAAAATTATCTGCACCGATTTCCTCAAGTACAAATGCATTATTCAGGTGCGTATAAAATCCTTCCAGGGTGAAGCCTGCTATCCACGTTTCAGTTGCTTTGTCGTAGTTTATCGAACCACTCAGGCTTTTTGAACGCTCCTCCCTTAAATCAGGGGATAACTGTACACGCGATACGCCGCCACCAGCAAACGCAATATGCAGGTCGGTGTCAAATGCCTGTGGCGCTCTAAAGCCGGTTCCATAGCTTAATCGAAATTGTGTTGTAGGGGCATATTTATAAAGGAGTGCTATTCGCGGACTGACAACAACTTTATGCAATAAATTATGTTTGTCAACCCGAACACCCGACAATACATTAAACTTAGCCGCCAAATCCCAATCACTTTGAAAGAAGCTTCCCCAATCTTTGGTATGCTGATCCACGAGATAATTATAACTCGGAATTTCGTCATAAACTTTATCAGAAACGTACTCCGACCCAATGGTCAATACATTACGACCATTAAAGAAATTGCTGATCTCATGATTCAATTGAAAACCTCCCTGAAGTGTTGTTGTTTTAGAATCCCCATAAGGTGGATGCTTGAGATGATTTTCAATCGCCTCAGGATCATCTGGAAATACCCCTGTATAATGTTTTCTATTGGTATTTTGAAAAGCAGTATAGACGATCAATGCCGATTTATCTTGATTAAAGTTAATCTGATAATCAGTGCTTCCCATCCAAATTTTATGGTGCCGCTCTTCTGACTGCAGTGTTAAATACGCCGGTTTATCGGTCATTTCACCACCGAACCTATATTCATTCAGGTTGCTTAAGGAGACTTCTAATTTTTGATTATCTGAAAACTGATAGAATGAATTAATTCCTAAAGAGGTATTTTCAATTTTGGGTATTTCAGAAAAATTATCACCATTTGCATCGTAAAAACCACGATCCCGCTTGTTGAAGAAGAATGAAGTTCCGGCATTCCCCTTCTCGTTGACCAATGTTGCATTGCCCCCGAGATTAAAATCATTTGTCCCCCCACCTATACGCTGATAGAAAGAATTGATTTCATAGCTGTTTGCCCGTGGGAGCTTTGTAATCACATTCACCGTTCCGCCAATTGCGCTTGAACCATACAATGAGGAGCCCCCCCCGCGAACAACTTCAATTTTTTCAATCATATTGACCGGTAGTTGCTCCATACCATAGAGCCCCATCAACGGACTGAAAATTGGCCGACCGTTAATCAGAATCTGTGAATAACCACCCTGAAGTCCATTCATCCGCAATTGCGTATAGTTACAGGTCTGACAGTCTGTTTCTACGCGCAATCCGGGTTGAAACTTCAAACCCTCCGAAAGATTACACACTTGTAGATTGTCCAAAGTCTTGCTATCTAAAACATTTACCATTACAGGACTCTCTGTTTTGCGTTTAAATGTTTTGGTACCCGTTACCACAATTTCATCCAGTAAAAGTTCAGCCCCATCTAACTGAATATCTTTGGTCAATACCCCTGGACCGACTTTTACTGAATCACGGAATTCCTTAAATCCAATGTGTTTTACTTCCACTTCCCAGGTACCATGGGGGATACTTTCAACGATATATCTTCCTGAGTTGTTCGATTTGGCACCTATCTGTAATTTTGGAATAACAACGGATGCTGCTCCTAACGGCATACCATTCTTATCGTAAACCTTACCATTAATCTTACCTGTCTGTCCAAAGGAAATAAATCCTGTAAGCACCATGGCAATTGTCAAATGAGCACTGTACACTTTCATCATGTTTTGCTTTTTTATATTTATAAATTTAGATAAGCAAATCTAACAAGTTAGATTAGACTAACAAAATAATTATAACATAATTATTAGACACGGCTAATATTTAATAAATTTGTCTTATGATTTCACAGACCGAAGAGAATTACTTAAAAGCATTGTATAACCTCACTTACCTAAAGGGTGATGCGAATGTCAATGAAATAAGTAAAAGGCTCGACATCAAGATGCCCACAGTAAATAGTATGATGAAAAAACTAGCCGACAAAGGTTTCGTTCATTATGAAAGCTATAAACCATTGCGGCTAACTGAAGAAGGAAAGAAAGAAGCCGCCCTTATTATCCGGAAACATCGACTTACTGAAATGTATCTGGTTGAGAAAATGGGGTTTGCCTGGGATGAAGTCCATCAGATTGCTGAACAGATTGAGCATATACATTCGCCCGAATTTTTCAGTAAAATGGATGAGTTATTGGGTTATCCGACGGTAGATCCCCACGGGTCGCCAATTCCCGATTCTAATGGGGTTATGCCTTTGGAAAACTATGTGTTTCTAAATAGTTGTAAAGTAGGTGATATAATTACATTAATGGCGGTTCAGCCATCTTCTAAGGAGCTTTTACAATATTTGACAGCGAAAAATCTCGAGCTCGGTACGACTTTAACAATCAAATCAATAGAACCGTTCGATGCTAGCATCACAGTGGAATACAAAGACAGGCCAATAGAAGTCCTAAGCAGCAAAGTCACCGCAACACTACTTGTACGCCTTATCGCCTAAACTAGGAGAGAATGAGATCAAAATGTTATTTTTTGAAATGAAATCTACTGTTATTTCTCTTTGTTAAGAAAACAATTGTTAGATACAACTAACAAAAACAAGTAAATCTTTAAAATGCTAAACCCCGAGAATCTATAGAAATACGATAAATTATCAGTCTCTACAGTTCAACTATCAATTTGTAAAAATTGAGCGTTTATTCTTCAATTTGATACTTGATCGGTTGCCCGGTAGCAATCTCCCGTTCCAATATCTGTTCCGGAGAAAGATGTTCCAAAAACATAATCAGCGCCCTTAGGCTATTGCCGTGCGCAACAATGAGTACATTTTTACCTTCTTTCAGTTTGGGTGCTATAAAACGTTCATAATATGGAATAACACGTTCGTATGTATCTTTAAGGCTCTCACCTCCAGGCGGAGGCACATCAAAAGATCTGCGCCAGATATGCACCTGTTCAGCACCATATTTTTCGGCTGTTTCGGCCTTATTCAAGCCCTCAAGCTTTCCATAACCTCGTTCATTCAAAGCAGCGTCTATAACAATGGGGATGTGAGGATCGCCCATTTCATGCAAAATAATCTTTAACGTATGCTGCGCTCTTATAAGTGTCGAGGTATATGCTATATCAATTGGTTCGTTTGCCAGAGCCAGTCCCGCCTCCCGAGCTTCCTGTTGTCCCAATTCAGTAATATCAACATCTTGCCATCCCGTAAAGCGATTTTCTAAATTCCATTGCGACTGTCCATGCCGGACTAAAAAAAGTTTTGCCATTATTTATCCAAAGTTTTTCTAAACGGTATCTCACTACGCACCCAACATCATATATAATAGCGATACATTCCATTTTGTTTTATTTATACCACTTAGTCCTTGTCTAATCATCTAAACCTGGGACCGAAGTACTTCAATATCCAACGACAGATCCCTTAGTTAAAACAATATACGGACATATTCAGCTCCCCTATTATTTGTATAAGCTTATCGGTTATATCTGGGAACAGCAACTAATTTTACGGTGAAAATTATCTCCATCCTCAAAAAAAAAAAAAATAAACACTTATAAATCAACAAAATAAAAAAATAATAAATTATTTAACACACTTTAATTCTACACAATATAGAATACATTCTATATTTGTAGTATGAATAAATTATCAGCTACGGAAGAACAATTGATGGGCTACATCTGGGACATGAAAAAAGCTTTTATGAAAGATCTTATGGAAGCGTATTCTGAACCTAAACCGGCGCCAACAACTGTTGCTACATTATTGAAGAGAATGACTGAAAAGGGAGCGATATCTTATGTGCTTTATGGAAATTCGAGAGAGTATTATCCACTAATTGATAAAGACAGCTATTATTTAGCACATGTAAATGATATCGTAGAAAGCTACTTCGACAATTCAGCATTAAAATTTGCTTCTTTTTTCACTAAACAATCTCAGCTGAGCAAAGAGCAATTGGAGGAACTGAAAAATATAATTGATTCCGAAATTAAAAACAAAGAGACATGATGCTATATATTGGAAAACTGATAGCCTGTTCGGGTTTACTCTATCTTATTTATTGGTCAATACTACGCAACCAAAAACTACTGCTATTCAACCGTTGTTATTTACTCGGGATTATCCCCCTATCTGTCATCATTCCATTGTTACAGATCGCTGTCCCATTTGATGTTTTCAACTTACTGAACGACAGAAACAGTGATGTTACCCCTGCGGGGCCGATCATTAAACAGCCCGCAACAGATTCAGCGCTCTTCAATAATTATCACGTCGATTGGTACGATGTCGCTCTGCTGATGTATGTAATTGTCACCATTGCATTACTTCTGAGACAAGTATGGTTATACCGCAAATTCCTATATTATATCCGAAGTGCCACACCAACCCATGAACAGTCCATTTATTGTATACATGGTTTAAAAACACCCTTTTCCTTTTTTCAAAAAATTTATGTTCCCAAAGATGCCTATCAACAGGGCGGTATTGATCAGTCAATTATAACTCACGAACGGGCCCATGCCAATCAACGCCATTCGATGGATGTACTTTTCATACAGATTTTGGGTATATTTTTGTGGTTCAATCCCTTCATTTATCTCATTCAGAAATCGATCCGACAAACTCATGAATACCTTGCAGATAATGCCGTAGTCAAGATTCATGAAAAGTTAAGATACCAACATTTGATTATCGAGTGGAGCATGCCCACCCCTGATATAAACACATTACCGGCCAGTAATTTTAATTTCTTAACAACAAAAAAACGATTAATTATGTTACAAAAAAGAACAACCCGAAGTAAACTCTTGCTAATGCCCGGGCTTACTTTATTACTGACAGTAGCGATATCTACATTGTTTTCAACACATGCGGAAGCACAGAAAACAACGCCGACCACGACAAAAAAAGCAGCGGCTACCAACACCGCAATAAGGCCCGCTGCATCAAGGCGACCGGACGCTCCTAAAACTAGTGGAAGATCTCCTAAATCACCGACAAAAGAAATGGTTCCGCCAATGATATCCCAGCGCAGGTCTTCTTCCCAACAAGAAGGTAATGTACGTTCCCCGGAACCTCGGAAAAGACCTGCTCCACCTCAAAATTCCCCAAAAATAATCGATGAGGTACATGTTGAGCGAATCAAATTTGCGGAGCCTCAAAAAGAGTCTACTCCATCAAAAAGAGTTTCACCGATAGTCGAAGAAGTGCAAGTAGCACCTAAAATTGAGGAAGTCAAGGTCGAGAATATTCAACCGCGTCAACCAAAACGTATCAATCTTTCTGCGAATGCGACTGTCAGTTCAAATCAAGATCAAAAAGATATTCAAGTTAAGGAGGAAACGCCCGTAAAGATCGTCCTTAAAATGAAACCCGAAGTAGAAGTAAAATCTGTAAATAAAAAATAGATAGCAGAATTCTTCGGAATACAATAAGAGGAATACAATTCCTCTTATTGCGATATGTCTCCCCCTCACAATTACTCACCTATAAACCAGAATGTTGTTTAGATCATTCAAAATTTAATGTACCAACTCTTCTTATAGCTATTGATATAATCTAAAATCAAGTTAAAAACAAACATCAGTATTTTCCAAAATATAATTAAGGATTGGATTCGGGTTTAAAAAACGATAAATTCTACTGTAGTTTATTTTTAAAGCAATCGTTTGCGTAAAAAAATTGTATAAAAACCAAATAACAAATCGGTAACATTGTAGAAGAGTACCAGTAGTATACCAACAATATACTTCTAATATACTTGTTGTATTCATCTGCTATCATTAAGATAATACTACTGCTATACGGTACGATACCCAATTATTAAATTCTGATCAGGAGGAATTTGGTTTTAAATACAAGTTTAAATTATGGAGGCATGTAAAAATGATGAGTTGGCCTTACTGCTCGCTCTTAAGTCAAGCAATCATAAGGCATTTGAGGTGCTCTACTATCGCTATAGCCCTAGACTTTACCGTCATATACTTAACCTAGTCAAAATACCTGCCTGTGCAGAAGAAATCCTTCAGGATGTATTTCAGAAATTATGGGAGAGGCGCGGTGAAATAGACCCCGACAAGTCCTTTCAGTCTTATCTCTTCACTATTGCTAAACACCTCGTGTATGATTTCTTTCATAAAGAGATCAAAAATCGAAATCTAAAAGAGTTGATTATTTCCATTTCAACATCAGACTATTCCCACATTGAGGAGGAATATGCGTACAAAGAGTCTAAAAAAATTGTCAATCAAGCCATTGAAAACTTATCTCCAAAACGCAAACTCATTTATACCTTATGCAAAATAGAGGGGAAAACCTATGAGGAGGTCAGTAGTTCCTTAGGTATCTCCACTTCTACGATCAGTGACCATATCGTGAAGGCTACAAAACAGATTCAGAGCTTCTGTTTGAGCAAGGAAATTACACCGTCCCTGTTAATTGCTCTTATCAGTGCCGTATTAAATCAAAAATAAGACACTCGCTGTTTCTATCGACAAACAGGTCACTCCCATAGGTATTCAAACAGCCCTTTTTAAACACTTTTAATTTTTTTTACTTTTTTTTAAAATCAGAGCAGAGGACAGGCTCTAATTTTCCGTATTATATATAAATAGCTACTCAGTGAAAGATTCAAAACATATAAAACTATTATTTGAAAGATATCTCAATAACCACGCTTCAAGAGAAGAGACGGCGGAGCTATTTCAATATTTTCAGGATACGAATAACAAGGAGGCGCTTGAACAGATGATCGAGAACCAACTTGAATCTCGGGATAAGGAAGAACTTATAGACAAGATGATTTTAGACCGTGTTTTTGGTAAAATTGATCTTGACACGGAACCACAAAATTTCAAAAGTCCTACATGGTATAAAACTACAGGCGTTGCAGCTGCCATCATACTGATTATCTCTATCTCTTATTTATTTCTTAACCGCAGCACATATAATGATCATACAGCAACCATTATCGAACCTGGTCGCGATAAAGCAACACTTGTGCTTTCTTCTGGTAAAACGATCGTACTGGAGGATGTTGCGAATGGAAAATTAACGGAAGAGCTCGGCACAACAATTGAAAAAACAGAAAAAGGCGGAATTAATTATAAAATTGAGGGAAATACCGATGTACGCATCGCTATGAATCTTTTGAATGTACCAAAGGGCGGGCAATTCCAGATAACCCTTTCTGATGGCACAAAAGTTTGGCTAAATTCCAATTCCAGCCTTAAATATCCAAGTGCATTTTCAACCTCTGAACGCCGTGTAGAACTGACGGGTGAAGCCTACTTTGAAGTGTCAAAAAATAAACAAAAACCATTTATTGTCGAAACTTCGCTTCAAAAGGTCGAAGTCTTAGGGACTAAATTCAATATCAATGCCTACGATGATGAATCTTCCACACAGACATCCCTTGCAGAAGGGTCTGTAAGAGTGAGTTGCAAAAACAATACAACCTTACTAAAACCAGGACAACAATCTACGTTAACGGATCAAAATATCGCAGTAAGATCAATAAACCTGGATCAAGTATTAGATTGGAAAAATGGTGATTTCAACTTTTCCAATAACAACTTAAAGGAAATCATGCGTAAAATTTCGCGCTGGTATAACATTGAAGTAATTTTTGAAGGCCCCATTTCACAGGAAACCTATGTCGCTCAAATTTCTAGAAAAAAACGATTAAACGATGTATTAAGAGCACTTCAGCTTTCCGGTTCCATCAAGTATAACATACGAAACAATAAACTGTACATATCGCAATAAACTATAACACACATTAATAACCACTGATTATGAAAGAAACCAGTCCAGCCTAAACATTTCTTCCAAAAAAATAGCCGAAAATGCCTGCCAGCACTCTCGACTAATTTTTTACTTGGAAAACAAGAATTCATTTCAACATCAAACCAGTTAACCAATTTATAAATATATGCATTATTATTTATGTAGTAAGTATTGCATTGTCTTTTTTATTAAAGCTATGCGATACATCGGATCATTATGCAACAGATCTACAAAAGTTGCGGTCCTCTTAACAGCATTTATCTTTTTAACACATGTCTCCTCTGCTCAAAATGTTACCCTTAAACACAAGCAGATTACATTGTCCGAAGCATTTCAAGAAATCAGAAAACAGACTAACGTCGATTTTATCATTAAGACAAGCCAACTCGACAAAGTAAGGCCTATTCAAAACATAGATATCCAGAATAAGCCACTAAAACAGGCCCTTGAAAAATTATTGGAACATCAGCCTTTGGTCTTTACAATTGACAATGGCATCATTGTGATTTCGGATAGAGAAAAAAAAACACCCCTCGCCCCCACCGTTCAAAAAAACGGTAAGGTTGAGATTGTAGGTACAGTGAAAAATGATGGAAACAATCTTTATGGTGTTAGTGTCAAGGTTAAAGACAGCCCGTCAATCGGTACAACAACAGATGGCAATGGAAGATACATTCTTGTGGTTCCCGCAAATTCGACACTAATATTTTCCTATGTCGGCTACGCCAATCAGGAAATTGCCATTGCCGACAAACGTCGCATTGATGTGCAGCTAAGTCCCGATCAGAGCTTAAGTGAAGTTGTTGTTGTCGGTTACGGAACACAGAAAAAAACCAGTGTCGTGGGAGCATTGGAATCAGTAAAACCAGAAACCTTACGTATCCCAACGGCCAATCTGTCCAATGCATTGGGAGGAAGACTTTCGGGTGTAATCGCAGTACAACGTTCGGGCGAACCCGGTGCAGATGGGGCTAGCTTTTTCATTCGTGGTGTATCGACATTTAGCGGAGCCACCAATCCCCTGATCTTATTGGATGGTGTAGCAATCTCCAAAGGCGACCTGGACGCATTGGCACCAGAAGTTATCGAAAGCTTCTCAGTCCTTAAAGATGCTACTGCCACTGCCGTATTTGGTACTAGGGGAGCAAACGGCGTCCTAATTATCACCACAAAAACAGGTAAAGACCTCAATAAACCGCGTATTTCAGCACGTGCACAATCACAGATCTCAAGACCTACTTCCATACCAAAATTTGTTGATGGTGTAAGTTATATGGAGATGTTCAATGAAGCGGTTACAGGTCGCGGTACTGGTGAAATTTTATATTCCCAAGATAAAATAAACGGCACAAGATTAGGCTTGGATCCCTATGTATATCCTAATGTTGACTGGTATAATGAAATGTTTAAGTCCCGTACCATCAACAACGAGCTCAATCTAAATGTACAAGGTGGTGGCAGCAAAATAGGCTATTTCCTCAGTGCAACCGGCAACATTAGCAACGGTTTATTGCGTAAATTTGACCTCAACTCTTTTGACAACAATGTCTCTGTCAAACGGTATAGCTTTCAGAACAATATCAATGTTAACCTTACTTCAACCACCAAAATAGCTTTAAAGCTCAATGCACAACTTCGTGATTACTACGGTGCCGGTGTAGATGCTCCAAGCGTATTTGGCGACATCATGAATGCCAATCCAGTGGACTTCCCTATTATGTTTCCATTTACCGGTATTGACAGAAGAGACGTTCAATACGGAGGAAAAGCTGGTGGTACAGTCAACAATGGTTTTATCAATCCCTTTGCCCGCATGGTCAATGGCTATCAAAATGGTTTCCAAAGTACCTTATTGACTACCATTGACGGTGCTCAAAAACTTGATTTCATTACAAAAGGGCTAGAATTTAAAGCCTTGGTTTCCTTTAAAAACTGGAGCAACACAACAACAAAAAGAACCAGTGGCTACAATCAATACATGATTAACAGCTATGCACCCGATCCTGCAGGTGGATATACCTACGATCTAGTCATGGTGGGGCAGCCACAAAATCTTTCCCTGGGAACCGAAACGGGCACTAGCGGTGATCGCGAAATCTATTTCCAGCCCTCCATCGAATACAATAGAACATTTGGTAATCACACCGTATCAGGTTTATTTCTTTACAATACCACCGATTTCAATGTCAATAATCCGGCTGATCTAATCAGTTCGCTACCGCGTAGACGCCAGGGCATTACGGGACGTGCAACATATGGTTTCGCCAATAAATATCTTGCCGAAGTCAACTTTGGCTACAATGGTTCCGAAAACTTTGCCACTGGAAGTCGCTTTGGCTTCTTCCCTTCCGTTGGTTTGGGCTATGTACTCAGTAACGAAAAGTTCTTCACAGATTTATTTCCTGCTGTCAGTAATTTAAAAATTAGAGGGAGCTGGGGTAAGGTTGGTAATGATCAGATTGGCGGAGGACGTTTTCCTTATCTTTCGGACCTCAAATTGGATGGAGCATCGTTTACAACAGGTATCGATCAGAATACGACTTATACAGGACCTACTTACTTACAATTTGCAAACCCAATGATCTCTTGGGAAGTTGCAGAGAAGAAAAACATTGGTGTGGACCTCGGTATTCTTAACAATAAGTTCAATATTGTTTTCGACCTATACCAGGAAGATAGAACCAATATTTTCGTTGATCGTTCGGCAACAATCCCTAACGTATTTGGTACTGCAGGAACGAAAGTGTATGGCAACGTTGGTGAGGTAAGAAATAGGGGATTTGATTTCTCCCTAGAATGGAACAAAAGTGAAAAAGATTGGGGAATATCGATGCGTGGAACCTTTACATATGCACATAACACCGTACTGAAAAATAATGAGCCAGCCTTTACCAAATACCGCAACCTCTCGCAAATTGGGTATTCTATTGGCACAAACCTAGGCTATCTTGCTGAACGCTTATTTATTGATCAGGCCGAAATAGATAACAGTCCATTACAACAGCTAGGGGGGTTTGTCGCTCCGGGAGACATCAAATATAAAGATCTAACCAATGATATTGATGGTCTAAATCTCATCAATAGCGATGATAGAGTTCGAATGGGTTATCCAACAACACCTGAAATTGTCTATGGTTTGAGTACTTCCATCAATTACAAAAAATTTGATTTTTCTTTCCTCCTACAGGGAGTTGATAGAACTTCTTTTATGATCAGTGGTTTCCATCCATTTGGAAATCAAGGTGTACGCAATGTATTGCAGTTTATTGCCGAGGACCGCTGGAGTCCTGAAAATCCTAACATATTTGCTGCCTATCCACGACTGAGCAAATTGGACAATCTCAACAATACTGAAGCTTCTTCTTATTGGCTGAGAAATGGGGCATTCCTAAAACTCAGAAGTGCTGAGATTGGATATTCGCACAAATTTGCACGCATTTTTCTAAGTGGTTATAATCTATTGACCTTCTCTAAGTTCAAACTTTGGGATCCTGAACAAGGTGGAGGCAATGGTTTGGGATATCCGACACAGCAAGTATTCAATCTCGGAGTCCAACTTCGTTTCAATTAAAACAACTTCAAGATTAAAACTATCAATAGAATTTTAAAATGATTTATCAGATGAAAAGAAAATATATAGGCTACCTTGCATTATTCGCATGCGCGACTTTTTTGACTACCACTTCCTGCAGTAAATTCTTGGATATCGTCCCTGATGAACGTCCTTCGGAAGCAGACGCCTTTCGTGATCCAAATTCAGCCAAAGGTTATTTGTATTCCTGCTATGCGTGGATTCCAAATTCTCGGGTAGGCACCTCTTCCATTGATTTGATGACTTCCGACGAAGTAACAACTGCTTTTGAACATGAAACCTTTGCTCGATTTCCCCGTGGGCAATATACGGCCTCAAGTCCTGTCATTTCCTACTGGGATAACCTTTACAAAGGAATAAGACAATGCTATATCTTAATTCGCAATGTAGATAAAGTCCCTGGGATAGATCCACAGGAGGCGGCACAATATAAAGCTGAAGCCAATTTCCTGATCGGCTTTTATCATTTCTTACTGGTCCGGATGTACGGTCCAGTCGTTATTGCAGACCAAGAGTTTGACGTCAATGCCCCTTCTTCAGCGTATCCCAAACGTTCGACTTATGATGCCTGCGTTGATTTTATTATCAAAAAGCTGGATGAGACAGCTGGACAGTTACCTGCTCTTCGTGCTGCGGATGAGTGGGGTCGTGCTTCCTCGGTTATTGCCAAAGCGCTAAAGGCTAGGGTATTGCTTTATGCAGCATCACCGCTCTTTAATGGCGGTGGAGGTAATAAACAGAGCTTCTATGCCAATTTCAAAAATTTGGATGGCACAGCATTGATCAGTACTACCTTCGACAAAGAAAAATGGCGCCGTGCAGCCCTAGCGGCTAAAGAAGCCATTGATGCAGCTGAACAAAGTGGGGCTTCACTGTATAAAAACAGCACCTACAATACCGTACTACCAGCTAATCCTATTGAAAAGGACTTACGCCTTACTTTTATTGACAAAGCCAATACCAAAGAAGTGATTTGGGCGGAAACACGTCGGGAAGGTCTCTACGATTTTCAAAATAAATCTACTCCCTTTCTTAGCGGCGCACAAGGTGAGTCGTATAACGGTGTATCCCCGACCCTCACTCTGATCGAATCGTTTTATAGTAAAAATGGTTTACCGATTGACAAAGACCCCAATTATGACTATAATGGACGATACGCTGTAACAAGTACACCCAATGGCAATACATTATCGTTAAATCTAAACAGAGAACCGCGCTTCAATGCTTGGATTGCATATCACAACAGCTACTATGAAGTGGTTAGAGGGAGTGCCAATCAAATCCTAGTTCAGTTTCGGAAAAATGACAATTGCGGCATCCAAGGACGGTCTAATAACTACTCACCAACAGGATATCTCAACAAAAAAGGTATTGCGCCCGAATTGAACCAAAGTAGACTGCAGGTCTCCGTCAATTATCCATGGCCTGTGATACGTCTAGCAGAATTGTACCTGAACTACGCGGAGGCGCTGATCGAATACGGTCAGGATCTGAATACGGCCAAACAATATATTGACCGCGTTAGGGTCCGTGCGGGCATCCCAACAATTGATGTCGCATGGGCTCCAATTGGCGGCGCAACGAATCAGGCAACACTACGTTCCATCGTCAGACAAGAACGTACTATTGAACTTTACTTGGAAGGCCATCGCTTCTGGGATTTAAGACGTTGGATGATCGCCGATCAATACCTCAACCAACAGGCGAAAGGAATGAATATACAAGGAGCTACCGATACAGAATTTTTCAAAATAACAACGGTCGTTTTTCCACGTAGTTTTAGTCAGCGTAATTATTTAATGCCTATACCACAGGAAGAGATCAATAAAAACGAGGAATTGGTACAAAATCCCGGTTATTAATTAATTTAATGAATTGCACAAGATGAAATACAATATCGGAATATTCGCTCTACTCTTTTTAGCAATAGCGTGTAAAAAAGTCGAAATAAAAATGACCAAGCCACCACAACTGGTTTCGATTGAAGCTGAACCACGTATTGGCGGGACTCTCCTGAAATGGAAACTTCCTTCAGATAACAATTATCTTTATGGACAGATCACATATAAAAAAGTGGGATCAAAAGATCCCGATAAAATCTATAAAATCAATATAAGTTCTTTTGCCGACACCATGCGGATCGACGGATTGATCAACAAATATGAATATGTCTTCAACGTCCAATTGTTCAATCAAGACAAGAAAACAAGCATTGGGGGAGATATCATAAGCAGCAATAGTGTTCGGCCAATCGTTAGGCCTTCGGAAGTGACCTATTTCCCGAACGAGTTAACTAAAATACAGGTGACCGATAATATGGTAGAAACCTACACGCAGGAAAACAGCGAGGGACCCAAAAAGAATTTATTTGACGGCGATAAGAATACATATTGGCATACAGCATGGTCTGCAAATACAGCCCCTCTTCCGCACTGGATCCAACTAAATTTTCCCCAAGAAGAAGAGATTGGCGCCATAAAGTACTTCTTCAGACAAAACAATAGCGACGAAGCCGGACGTCCGAAACAATGGGGAATAGAAATAAGTTCAGACGGCCAGCAGTGGACAAGAGTGTTTACATCAAAGGATAATCTTTCCACATCAAATGTAGCTGAAGAGCAAAGTTTGGCTTTTGATAAAAACTATAAGGCCAAATTTTTCCGGCTAATGATCCTTAAAAACGGCGGGAAAAGTTATACCCATCTGGGTGAAATGAATGTCTACCGGATGCGCTCTTCTATCATCGACAAAGAAAAGGAAGCTGAAGATAATTATTGACCATCATCACAAAGATTTTTTTTCTAATCATCAATGGTGCTCAAAAGAGCACAACGACGGAGGTAGAAATACCTCCGTTTTACTTTTCGCTCTAGTATATCATCAACATTCAAACAAGCTCCAAAATGCTCTGAGGTCAAATTTCCGCTATAGCATCAGCCTATGTGAAGAAGCGATCCCCAGCAAAAAAATAAAAAACTTTTTTATTACCTTAGATAAATAAATCGAACAAGAAAACAACTTGTTTTTTCATTAACTATAGTTTACATATATGAAATTATATGCCTTTGTATTGGGAGTAGGTTTACTTCCAGCCGTAGGATTATGTCAAAAGACCGTCACCCCTGGGAGCAGCGATATCAATACCAACTATATAAAACCAGAAAAATCACTGTATACGGTCTATTATGTTAAAGACAACAATTGGGACAAACAAGGATCACTGACCTACGATATTGTAGCGGCCAACAATCAGCTGACGTTAACCAATACCTATGTTCCGAAAGACAATGCCTGGACTTCGATACGCACGACGACTGCCGACGCAAAAACACTTCGGTCTATCAGCTATTCTAGCGATGGCAAGGAAACAAAAGTAAACCTCAACTTTGGAGAAACAATTACAGGTAATTATTATTCGAA
This sequence comes from Sphingobacterium sp. UBA7038, assembly GCF_002494055.1. Classification (NCBI taxonomy): domain Bacteria; kingdom Pseudomonadati; phylum Bacteroidota; class Sphingobacteriia; order Sphingobacteriales; family Sphingobacteriaceae; genus Sphingobacterium; species Sphingobacterium sp. UBA7038. The sequence goes on along the minus strand of NZ_DLAV01000006.1, from coordinate 15,270 downwards.
GAAAACGAAAAAGGAAAAAAAGATCAACTTACAGCCAACTAGACCTTTTGTGGATTTTAACTGGACAGATCACCTGATTTCAACTCTCCCTTTAGACCTAGGGTATAAAGCGCGCATCCCGCAATTTTATTATAATAGTGATTCGGACATTTTCGTCGAAGACTATGCCATCAAGGAAGTAAAAAGCTACAGTTATGGCTCCCCAAAAACAGGTAAACACGACAGTTGGCTGGTTACACTTTTAGAAGAAAGTACCGGAGCCATCTATAATTATGTCATCGATAAGAAAGATCGCCGATTATGGCAAAGGGAAATGTCCATGGGAAACGGCAAATGGGAAATTACCGTAAACGAAGAACTGGACTATCAACCTATTAAAAATAGATTTAACAAAGAACAGGCTGCCCAACAGATTTCCCAGGGTAACAGTGTTATTATCGGGACGGCTTACGCTCGATCTAGCTCCGGAAAAAAACTTGGCGGACTCGTGAATACCGCCAAAAAGCAATATGCCCCAAAAGGTACAGAAATTACGCTCTTCGCCAACTCCGCCTATTACGAAGAATGGCTGGAAGTCAATAAAAAGATCCGAAAACAGAAAAAGGTGCAGGAAGTTCCATTGGATCCCGATTTTGGCTATGCTATTAAAAAAGCAAAGGTGTATGATGATGAGGGGCATTTCGAATTTGCAGATCTCATGCCAGGTGCATACGTGATTATGGCGAGCTTCGATTTTACCAATTCTTACAACTATTCCTATGTATCAGGCTACACCAATTATTATAACTATTGGGGTTATACAGGTTCCACGACAAATTATGGTACGGCAAGATCATCCTATGTCGACAAAGCCAATGTTGAAAAGCACGTCACCATTGACAAAGACGGTGAAAAGAAAGAGGTAAATTTAAAGGAAATGTAATCAAAAAAATGCCGTTAAGCTCCTTTGTTTGACGGCATTTTTTATGCTTTTTAAAACGTATTTCTAAGACGATCAAATCTTCGACCCTTCAGTTACCCATCCATTTACTTTTTTCGAAGTTCAATATACCGGTCTATGCTAATGGGAAAGTTATCGGCAGTCCGCAGTAGAAAACAGGCAGCCGCTCCTACCCAGACCGAATAATCGAACGTCGATTTAATTCCTAACGAGAGGGTCATCACCACCCCAAAGCAGATCAGTAGAATCCCGGCAACGAATGCAGTAAAACGCAGTTTATAGCCGATCAGCAATAGGATTGCTAAGACAACCTCTAATAATGTTGCGCCGATAGCAAGTATATTACCTAAAGTTTCAGGCACAAAAAAATTAAGGGTATTTGAATAGGCTACAAAATTGGCCCAATTTCCCCAAGAAACATGTGATGCCCCCGGTACCCCCCACAGCCCCAAACGATCTGCGACAGCAGACAGAAACGCTGTAGATACAGCTAAACGTACAAAAAGTTGACTATACATGGTATGAATTATATAAATAGGGTATAAACGATATAAACCAAATTTAAAAGAACAAAAACAGTCCAAACTTAAACCAGTTTAAGAAATTTGTTTCAACCATCCCATACTCACAAAGACTCCCCTCGCTGTAATACCCGTGTTGTACCTTCACTTCCTCGCTCATCGTTCGGCGATTACCTTTGGTCAAACCCATTGCACAGTTAAATCAATAAGGCTGCCAGCACTCATGTGCTGTACAGCCTTATACATCAATTAATACGAATAAGAATTTAATATCATGTGTCTACCCCAGTAAATGATAACACACTGTTATAATGACGACCAAGATGCTCAATAGTCCCAATGGAAATAAAAATTATAAACAAAAAAATAATATCGTCATAAGATGATCGATCTATCACAACTGCCATGTTTACTGCTAATTGCTCACAATAGCTATATCGCATGTCAACAAACCAAAGTACAATGCTATATTTCAATAAGTCCATAGAAAATTTACTACAGCTGCAGGGTTAATTCCTGCTGCTGTTGGTTTCTAAAAATGAACACCTTCGGCTGGTCAGCGTGTACATGCTTTTTTATCGCTTGTTGCAGGTCTATTAATTGATCTATTTTCTCGCCCTAATAATTCAATACAACATCGCCGACACGCAAACCGCTTTTGTAAAGATTGCCTTTTTCATCCAACTCGAGCAGCAGCACGCCGTTTATCGCGGGTAGGCCTGCGGCCGACTGCTCCCCCAAAGTCTCCACTGATTTAAATACCCCCGACTTCCAGGACCATCTGCTCCCCTGCTCCTTTGCTTCGGATTGGATCAACTGAGGTATTTCAGGACTAGCGGCAAGAGTTTTAAGTTTTTTACTGGTAACGCCAAAATGCAGCATGTCAAAATTTTTAAAATCCTGATCCTTCCAGTTTTTCAACCGGAAATCACCATGTGCGGGATTCGTAAAGTTCAATTGAATAACCCGACCATGTTTTTCTATGCCTTTTGCTCGATCTTTGTCGAGGTCATCCTGCCGTCCGTAAATATTATGGTCTACCTCTTCCCCCCAATACTTGACCTGTATATCCTGATGGGACTCCATCACGATATTATTACGGAATACATCGTGACTATGCTGAAACCATACATGAGGATGAAAACCATTGTTGATCATCACGTTGTTGTACACTTTGCGATAAAACCCTTCTCTTAGTTTTAGCCCTCCACTTAAACAAAGGTTATTGTAAATTTCATAATTGGAAGATCCGTCATCCAAATCAATATCCCAACCGTGATCACAGCGAAATCTATTATCATGAATTTTGGTTGTTTTGACTGCGTCCAGCAATATTAAATTGGGATGTTTCCCCGTCAGTTCATCCATCTCCTTTCGATTGGGATGCCAAAATCGGTCGCGCCCCCATGAGTTGAAGGCTCCATGATCGCTGGTTTCCAGGACTGTATTAAAAACATCGTTGTAAGCTATCTCATGACCGCCCCAGGTACCATCACCTACATTAATACCTGCTCGCGGCACATTGTAAATGGTATTATGCAAAATTCGTAAAGATTCAGCCATAGAGACCTGTACACCTGCTACTTGTTTTTCGATCAATCCAATGTTATGAATCAGATTGTCACTCGCCTCACAGTCCATAGGATAATTATCGGTTTTTGGCCCTTTGATGGTATCCATTTGGTCAAACGGAACAAATTTTTCATATCGAAATTCCGGTGAGCGTACTGCTGCTGGATCTCCTACAAAATTGATCGCTCCGGCACCGATCTGTTCAATCCGATTGCCTTCGATTTTGACCCCGCGATTGTAATTATTAACAAATATTGCATTGCCACCCAAAGCAATAAAATCATTCGCGCGGAAGATACAGTTTTCCGCACCTTCAATCTTTACGGCTCCCTGTCGATAGATCGTCCAATCGCTACGTAAGAGTGGTTCGCTTGTTTTCATAAAGGTAGGAGCAGTATACATGAAGCGAAGGCCACTAACCTCAATATCATGCACTGGTCTGGAAGATGAACCTGAAAGATAGATTAGATTTTCCAATTGTGGCGCTACAAACTTCAGCTGGTTGGGATCAACTCCTTTAGCAGGCATATAAAATAAGAGTGCCTCCTCCTCATCCAAATACCACTCCTGAAAGGTATCGAGTTCTTCAAAGATATTTTCGACAAAGCGATAGGTCTCGTGCATTTTGCTGGGACGATTATTTTGCTGTCCACCTTCAAGTGTAACTGTTGATAAGCCATCTTTTCCGGTAATCTTATAGTGGAATCCTCCCCAGCGACCAGCATGCAAAGCATGTACAATTCCCCCCTTAGGGTTTTTCCAGGTTGCAACACGTTCGGGACTTAATGCATCTGCAGCATAGCCTTGAAATGGCAAGACTGTGGGATCGTAGTTTGGATAACGTGCCCGGACAAGATGCTTATCATTAGCATATAGACTTTGGAAGTTTAATCCTCTTGGAACCTTAGCCTCCCAAATACCATGATCGCCCTGTTTCCATTTGAGGTTAAGCGATTTGCCACCACTCAGCGTAACTTGTGCTCCATCCTCAGCTTTAATCCGCAAGGGTTGCCTTCTTGTACCCGATATCCCAGCAGACAATTCAATCGGTTTATCCAGCTGATAGGTGCCTGCCATAAAGATGATTTCGATGCCTGGTGTATTTTTCCCTTGCTTCTGTTTTTCTACCGATCGCAATGCGGCTTCAGCTGTGGCATAGGGACTGGCCATAGTTCCTTGGTTTCTATCACTTCCTTTTGTACTGACATAAATACGTTTGACCGAGCCAGCCTGTTGCCCACGCACACTAAGCGAAGTGACACCGGTAAGGCCAATAAATAATAATTTAGGAAATAGCATACAAGATATCTTCATAATTTTAATCGTTCATATAGTTTTAGCTAGATTACATCGACTATAAACCCGCTATATAGTTAGGTCTATAAGTCCATAAAAATAAAGTCGTTTGCTATGCACAAACGACTTTTTCAGTTCGTGTTTCATTCGATCAGATTTATATTTCACAAAACAATAGTATTTCGCCTAATTAACGAACGGTCTATTGAATCACTTCACTAATCTGTACCTCTGGCGCAATATTCGTGTACTTTGGAAAATCTTCAGCAAACTTTTTCCCATTTTCTTTTAAAGGATCCTGATAGGCTGCAACAGCATCAAAATACAAATGGCAAATGGCCAAATAAATCGGACCTTCTGCTGAGCTACGTCCCGAAAGCCCTTTATCAATGGTTACGCCTTTCAGTGCTTTACCGTAAACTTTTTTGACAAGCGCAATATGTTTAGAGAGATAATAATCCCAATCAAATGTCTTTCCAGGTCCATTACGATAAAAAATCGATACCCTGATCATCCCTTTTTTATGAAAAGGTGGATCTGCCTTTACATTGCACTGAAAGCCCAACAGCATGGTTATCAAAACCATAACTAAAATGATCTTTGTTTTCATATTTGTTGATAAGTAAGATTAAATAACACTCTTTTTTCCAAAAACATTTGCCATGAGTCAACAAGCAGCGAATATTGCTTAGATTAGTTCTTTTTGCGCTCTGTGGCTGCTTTCAACAAAATTTCTTTACTAGCAACCGGCACGTTTCCGTTAGCATCAGGTCCAATATTGAGCAACAAATTTCCACCTTTTTCATTTATCTCTCGTAGCTTAGTATTTACTTCTGTGGGAGATTTCCAATTATTATCTGATTTTTTATATCCCCAAGAATTGTTCAGGGTATAGCAGGCTTCCCAATCGTAATCCAGTAACGCTCCAGGATGTTCTTGTTCAGGCGTTCCAAAATCTCGCTTAAATTGATCACGCTTTGCTACGCGGTTATTAATGATAAGAGAGGGCTTCAATTTGCGTAGATATTGATAAAGATCTTCTCCTGCGGCCATATCCCACCAGTTCACCCAGTCCCCATCAAACCAAAGGATGTCGGTATCATACTTTACAACCAATTCTTTCAATTGATTTTTCATGTATTGAATATAAGCAGCTTTCTGTTCTGGCTTGATGAGGATCTGGCCCCAATCTCCTTTACCATTGGGATCGACATATTGCGAATCGTGATGCCAATCGATAATACTGTAGTAGGTACCAAATCTAATCCCAGCTTTCTTACAAGCTGTGGACAACTCCCGCACGAGATCTCTTCCTTTCATTGGGGTCGAAGCTATATCATAATCTGTGTAGGGGGAATCCCACAGACAAAAGCCCTCATGGTGTTTGGTCGTCAGGACAATATACTTCATTCCAGCATCCTTAGCCAATTGAACAATACGATCTGCATTGAAGTCCTTAGGGTTCCATGTGTTAATCAGCTCCGAATAGGCTGCCTTCGGAATATTCATTTCCGATTGTATCCACTCGGCATATCCTTTGGTTGAATTCCCTTTATATATCCCTCCAAGTTGACTATAAAGCCCAAAATGAATAAACATTCCATATTTTGCTTCCCTAAACCAATGCATCCGTTCATCAAAATCCTTTTTGGATTCCTTTAAATTATTAACTTGGGCGTTTCCCATGTTCATAAACAACATGGCTAGTAGAGAAAGAATACAATGCGTTGCTTTTATCATATTTATTATAATTGGTTAATCCAACAAGCTCAAGCGGCTGTCAAATCTTCTATCGGTATCTTGCGCATTCGACAAATGCTAAACCATTCTGCTATTGCAAAATAAATATAAAAAATATGAACAACACTTTTTATTTATTGCAAAGAAGTTACGCTTAGCGTACAGGGCTATACCTGCCTCAATTTTACAAAAATGAAAACTTCCAAAGCAGCTTATCAAACAGTCTATCTGCTATGAAATTTAATATAAATTCTTTCCAAAAAGGATTTATATTTAGTAAATATTTCATTAAAAACCATACTATAGATTGAAATTATGAGTTTAAAGACCTTAATTACAAAAAGTGCCGAGTATAACGACTGGGTTGTCAATAAATACATCAATTGGCTGGCTGATAAATCGGACGACCAACTTAACCAGGAGGTACCTTCAAGCTTCCCGACCATTTTGAAAACCTTAAACCACATCTTGCAGACACAGGAATATTGGTGGAGCCACATTTCAGAAAGCAATGATTTCGATTTTGAAAAAAAGCGAACCACAAAAGAAGAAATATTTGAAGCGCTAAGAAGAAGTTCAGTCCAACTTGTGGATTATATAAACAAGCTATCGGAGTTAGATCTTGAAAAAAATATCAAAGTGGAATCACCATGGTTTCAATGCGATTTCACAAAGTATGAATACATACAACAGCTGATCCTCCACGGAACATATCATAGGGGACAAATCGTTACAATGGGTCGAGCTATTGGAATTACGGATGCCCCAATGACAGACTTTAATTATTGGAATATTTATAAAGATCAACAATAGGGATTCGAGCAGCGCTATGGACCAAATTACCAGTAAAGTACAAATCCGAGAAATTGTCGCAGCGGCGAAACAGCAATGACAGCAATCCGGTATTGAATGCCTTATATTAAGCTTACAAGAGTGTTTACTGAAAAAGAAAGTTCGATTTCCACTTCTGGAGTTTGCGGCCAGGGAAATTATGCTATTCGTGCCTGAGGCCGAGCAGTTACACTTGACGGATCGTCTCATTGTCACAACAGAAATGGGAAGTTATGTTTTAACGGGAATAATTCTTCAGCAACGTCTCCCCGAACACTTTGAAGAATCCATCCATAAAGCCTGCACCTATATAACCATGGGCAATCAATGGTACGTCTGTGATATCATCGGCGAACGCGTACTTGGTCATGCGCTGTTGACTTCACCTAAAAAGACAATACCATTATTAGAAGAATTAGCTCATCATCCTGATAAATGGATTGTTCGTACCATTGGTGTAGCTACGCACTATGCTGTAAAAAAGGGACTACCAGCCACATTCGTAGACATTTTGTTGAAGCTGCTGATTTCATTGTCAAACACGACAGATTTCCACGTGAAGAAAGGAATCGGCTGGGGGGCCAAAACAATCGCAAAGTTTCACCCTAAGCTAGTTGCTTGCTACAGTAAAGTTATTGAATCGCCAGAAACCAAACAATGGTTTCGGACAAAAATTACGATTGGTCTCAATCGCCACAAATTGGGGGCTAAACAGATCCAATAGGAAGCCACAATGGCTCATTGTAACCAATAAAATGAATACGTGATTTTCTTTGTGATAGTTATACATCAAGAAAGGCGAAGTCTACCATTAAGCCTCGCCTTTCTTTATACATTTAATCTATATGTAACCGCGCGCCCTCGGTTAGTGATCTTTTTTCATTGTTCCTTTTTCACGAAGATTAATATGCCAGCTAAAAGCCTCTTCTAACAAATGTGGTGTATGCCCTCCCCTTTCACAAGCGCGGTTATAATAGTCTGATAGCTGCTCCCTATAATCGGGATGTACGCAGTTCTCAATAATTACTTTCGCTCGCTCACGAGGCGCTAAACCACGCAAATCTGCCAAACCATAATCTGTTACCAAAATATCGACATCATGTTCGGTATGATCTACGTGAGAAACCATAGGAACAATATGAGAAATTGCATCCCCTTTAGAGGCTGCCTGTGTAACAAAGATGCTCAAATAAGCATTACGTGCAAAGTCACCCGATCCACCGATACCATTCATGATATTTGTTCCCGAAGTATGGGTAGAATTTACGTTTCCATAAATATCAAACTCTATGGCTGTATTAATTGCTATAATTCCCAAACGTTTGATCAGTCCAGGTGTATTGGAAATGTTCTGTGGGCGCAATACAATTTTATCGCGGTATCGATCCAAATGATCGAACACTCTTGAATAACACTCTTCCGAAACAGTAATTGAAGAAGCAGAAGCAAAATCCAGTTTTCCAGCATCGATAAGATCAAAGGTACTATCTTGCAACACTTCAGAAAACATCGTTAGATTACGGAACTTACTATGTATAAATCCGGTCAGAACAGCGTTAGCTACTTTTCCAATACCCGCTTGGAGGGGCATCAAGCTTTCTGACAAATGGCCTAGCTCTACTTCATTTTCGAAAAACTGTAAAATATGCTTCGCTATCGCTGTAGTTTTGGTATCCGGTTCAGCAATATCGGCTGGGCTATCAAGCTCATTCGTAAACACAATTCCCACCACCTTGCTTGCGTCCAAAGGAATAGTTTTACGCCCAATTTTATTTTCAGGTGCTACAATCGGAATAACATTACGGCGAGGGTAATCTTCTGCTTGGTAAATATCATGTATCCCTTTAATCGTCATCGGTATCGCAGTATTGACCTCCAAAATAACCTGCTTAGCCAATGCAGCAAAAGTAGCCGAATTTCCCACAGAAGTCGTTGGAACAATACTTCCGTCTGATTCTATTGCTGCTACTTCCAAAACAGCAATATCCACCTGAGGCAAATTCTTATTGTGCAGCAATTCGGCTGTTTCGCTTAGATGCTGATCAATAAACAGCACATCCCCGGCATTAATTTTATTACGTAAAATACGATCTACCTGAAAAGGCATCCGCTTGGATAGTGCCCCCGCTTCCGCCAATTTACCGTCTGTTCCATGTCCCAACGAAGCCCCAGTAATCAAGGTTATTTTCAATGGATCCACTTTTGCACGTTCAGCCAAGGCTGGTAACACAACCTTACTGTCTCCAGCCTTAGTAAAACCACTCGATCCAACGACCATTCCATTTTGAAATAGCTTAGCAGCTTCTTCCGCTGTAATCACTTTATCATGTAAGCTTTGAACTTTTATTCTTTCGTAAGCCATATTGTTATAGTTTGATTTTATTCCATTATTGTAAACTTAAGAAATTGAAACCTATATATTTCCCTTATTTGTAAAGTTCTTTGTTATATTTTCCAACCGCTTAACCAAACAATTTTAGCATTTTTTTCAACTGCATATTTATTACCATTCGACACAAAATTATCCAAACGAGACTAAAAAGCCACAACTCGCTACAAATCAAAAATATACAACAAATCATAATAAAAAAATATTTTATATCACACTGATTGATAATATATATCACACTGATAACAAACAACTTACAACAACAAAGGTAAAACCAAAGTAAGTAAAGACTAACTCTCTTGTCGATTAATTGCCATTTTAACGTAAGCATACACTCACTTTCAAGAAGTAAAGGTGGGGTCTAGTAAAAAAGTCTTACCTTTGTGACATAGTATTATAGGTTAAAATGAATACACAAGATATAACGACAGATGCTAAATATGTCAACCGTTATTATATGACGGAAGTAGACTCATTTGAAGATAGCATTTACTGTCACCACGCTATTATTGCAGAGAATCATATTTCCGAACATTGCCACGATAAGGACCAATTTTTATATACAGAAGGCGGTGTCGTATTTGTTAAGACAGAGGAAAAATCATATTTTCTACCTGCCCGACATTATTTGTGGATTCCCGCTGGAATAAAACATAGTATTCATCCAAGTACACCGGAGGTCGTTATGCGTAATTTGTACTTTCCCAAAACCAATAATGACGCACCCTTCTATAGCAAAATGGGAATCTATCCAGTAAATGATCTTTTGATAGAGCTGATTATGTTTACCAACCGCTGGAATGGCAATATCTTTCCGATCGAAGAACCTAAATATAGTATCGCTACAGCATTTAAACTTATCTTGCCGGAATTATCGCTGCATGAGCTTCCATTGGCCTTGCCCTATCCTAATCATCAGAAATTAAAGGATATCGTCACTTACCTCGAAGAGAATATAGAGGAAAATGTCAGCTTTAAAAAACTTGCCGGATTATTTAACATTAGTGAACGTACATTAGCCAGACTATTTCAAAAAGAATTAAATATGTCTTTTATCCAGTACTACACTATTCTCAGAATGCTGACTGCTCTTAAGCTCCTTTTAGACGAAAAACTAAGTGTAAATGAAGTTGCACTCAAAGTTGGATACAATAGTCTCCCCACCTTTAGTAACACATTCAATAAGGTCGTCGGTATCCGTCCAAGCGAATATGTCAAACAAAAAGAATTGCTTATTTAAAAATGTTTACCTAATTTAGGTCAATAAACCTAATTCAGGATGAAATTCAAACATATCATTTATAGTGCTGGAATTTTATTGCTCAGCACTTCTTTATTTGCCAAATCTCAAGATAAGAAACCCAAACCCATTCAGTTATTTAATGGGAAAGATTTGAAGAACTGGACCCCAAAAATCAGAAACCACAAAGTTGGGGATAATTATAAAAATACATTTCGTGTAGAAGACGGTTTACTCAAAGTAAGATATGATGGTTATGATAATTTTAATTTTCAGTATGGTCATCTATTCTACAATAAAGAATTCTCAGCTTATTTATTGCGCGTCACTTACAGATTTGTTGGTGAACAGGTAAATGGTGGAGAAGGTTGGGCCTGGCGTAATAGCGGAGCCATGCTACATGGACAGGATCCTAATACCATGGGGGTGGATCAAGACTTTCCAATATCGATCGAGGGGCAACTGCTGGGTGGAAATGGCAAGGACGAACGGACCACAAGTAACCTTTGTACACCAGGCACAAACGTTGTGATCGACAATAAGCTATTTACACCACATTGCAGCAGCTCAACATCAAAAACCTATGCTGGAGATCAATGGGTAACTGCTGATTTCTTAGTATTGGGAGACTCACTTGTGCAGCATATCCTTGAAAACAAGGTCGTATTACAGTATAATAAACCCCAAATTGGTGGCGGCAATGTAAGTGGTTTCGATCCTAAAGTGAAAAAGGATGGTCAGCTTTTAAGTAAGGGGACTATTTCACTGCAGAGTGAGAGTCATCCCATTGACTTTAAAAAAGTGGAACTTTACGATTTGGAACCTTACATGAAAGATCCCAACAAATTGAAAAAGGTCATCGCGGAGCTACTTCCAAATTTGCAACAATAAAAAACACTCCAAGTCAGTTTTAAAATAAAAAAGCATCGAATATCGATGCTTTTTTATTTACCATTCGCTTGGAAAGAGAAATCCAAAGTATATAACATAAAGAAAAGGGATACAGCGAGCTGTACCCCTCTATATCTATACGAAAAGCTTACGCTAAACCGTTAACAAATTTTGTTAACTTAGATTTGTTGTTAGAAGCTTTTTTCTTGTGGATCACATTTTTCTTTGCCAAACGATCAAGCATAGAAATTACGCGTGGTAACAATGTTTTTGCTTCTTCTGCAGAAGTAGTGTGACGTAATTTTTTGATTGCGTTACGTGTAGTTTTTGCTTGGTAACGGTTTCTTAAACGTTTAGTAGCGTTTGCTCTAATTCTTTTGATCGCTGATTTATGATTTGCCATTTTTTTTAGCTAATTTTTATTCAATTTTTTCTTGTAATTCGGACTGCAAAAATAACACCTTATTTTCAATATTCAAAATCTATTTTATTTTTTAGGTTTAGTATATTTGCGACATGCAAAAATTATCGATGGATGAACTTCAACGTACAGATGTTGAATCGTTTAAAAAACAAGAAAAAACTCCTATCACAATCGTTATGGACAATGTACGGAGCATGCATAATGTGGGCTCGGCCTTCCGTACTGCAGACGGATTTGCTATTGAAAAAATATACTTGTGTGGCATTACGGGCACACCTCCCCATCGCGAAATCGAAAAGACCGCCCTCGGGGCTACTCAATCAGTTGCTTGGGAATACCACAAAGATACCACAGCTGTTGTTGATCAGCTTCGGTCAGAAGGGTATGTCATTATTGCCATCGAGCAAGCAGATGATAGTGTTATGTTACATCAGTTTGAACCAGAAAATGATAAAAAGTATGCATTGATTTTTGGAAATGAGGTCAATGGAGTAGATGAAGATGTCATGGAAAAAATTGATACCTGCATCGAAATCCCCCAATACGGAACCAAACATTCCTTAAATGTATCTGTCGCAATTGGCATTATTCTTTGGGATTTTATCCAAAAACGCAATTTCAATTAAAAATTTATCAATAAAGGTCACATTCCTATTCACATTGCTTCCATTTTAGAAAGCAAAATAGTAGATTTGTGTGCAAAATTTAAAGAAGAAATGAGTGTATTAGTTAATAAAGATTCAAAAGTAATCGTTCAAGGTTTCACTGGAAACGAAGGTACTTACCATGCTACTCAAATGATTGAGTACGGAACAAATGTAGTTGGTGGTGTTACTCCTGGTAAAGGTGGTCAACAACACTTAGACCGTCCTGTATTCAATACTGTGCAAGATGCAGTTGACACTACAGGAGCTAATGTTTCTATTATTTTTGTACCTCCAGCATTTGCTGCAGATGCGATCATGGAAGCTGCCGCTGCTGGTATCGAAGTGATTGTTTGTATTACAGAAGGTATCCCAACAAAAGATATGATCCAAGTAAAATCTTACTTGAGCGACAAAAACTCTCGTTTGATCGGTCCTAACTGCCCAGGTATCATCACTGCAGGCGAAGCTAAAATCGGTATCATGCCAGGATTTATCTTCAAAAAAGGTAATGTAGGTGTTGTTTCTAAATCAGGAACTTTAACTTACGAAGCCGTAGATCAAACTGTAAAAGCAGGATTAGGTATCACAACAGCAATCGGAATTGGTGGTGACCCTATCATTGGTACAACAACGAAAGAAGCTGTTGAATTATTAATGAATGACCCTGAAACTGAAGCGATCATCATGATCGGTGAAATTGGTGGTGGAATGGAAGCTGAAGCTGCTCGTTGGATCAAAGAACACGGTACTAAACCTGTTGTTGGATTTATCGCAGGTCAAACAGCGCCTCCAGGACGTCGTATGGGACACGCTGGTGCAATTGTAGGTGGTGCAGATGACACTGCTGCTGCAAAAATGAAAATCATGCGTGAGTGTGGTATTCGTGTTGTTGAATCTCCAGCTGAAATTGGAAAAGCAATCGCAGAAGAATTGGCTAAATAATTAGACCATCGAGCATATAAAAAAAAGGGAATCAAATTTGATTCCCTTTTTTTTATACCTAATAATTAGATGACAACATTAACTAGACATTGCTTCGTCTGCCGATGGTCCATATAAGCCCGGTACGGCAATATCCAATAATCGCAAATAAACAGTCAACTGACCACGATGATGAACGATATGATTATTGACAATAAAACGTATCGCTCCAGCTCGTGGCAAACGGGCAATCTCATGGTCCCCAGCTTTAAGCACCCATTCATTAAACCAATCCGATTCGGCGATATCCGCTAGTGTTGCCTTGTTCTCTTCCAGTCCAAGAGTGAGGATTGTTTTCAACTCTTCGACAGAGGATACTTTGAGAGGCTTATAATCTACTTTAAAATCAAATACGTCCTTTGGTATTGCCTTGTGTACCCAGTTATGTAACTCGACAACATGAGCAGCCAATTCGCCCAAACTCATCGATTTTTCGTGCGGGCGCCAATCCAATTTATCGTCCGGTATCCGATCTAGAATACGTTTGGTATTTTTTGTTTCGTGATCCAATTCGATCAAATAGCTCTTTTTGATACTCATATAAATACTAGTTCATTAATTGAAAATCTTTTAATACGGTAACAGCATAGGGGAATTCCACTGCCTTATGTGCTGCTGCTCGCGCAATTTCTCCCTCTACATAGGTTACTTTAAGCGGTAAAAATGTATTGTTCAGTATATTTTCATGGAATAACGCCTCATACCAGGTACAGGCAGCAACGAAACGTCCATAGTTCAGATTTAGGTGATAACCATCACGCGTAAAATTATCCCCCACAAAACTCGAACGTGCATTTTGAACAGCTGTACCCGAAGGAATCAACAGATCGAAATTACCCCAGTTAAACACCTCTTGCGAAGTATTGGCAATAGCCCTATACATACTATCTTGGCTACGGTTATAACGAACAAAACCTTCATGCGATGAACCGTTCTGATATGCCCAAGTTTGATGCAATATATACTTAGTTTCAGGAAATAGAATATGTTTTGTTACATAATCATATAAAGGTGGCAGATCCTTCGCATACGAATCATAATCTCCTGATAGCGGACTTGCTTGCTGAAAGCTAATATAATCCCAAGCCTCATCGATAAGCGCTTCAGATAAGCGCTCATTTGCTTTCTCGGACATTTGCCCGTCAAGATTTATTTTCCGGTAGCGATAAGCTGGCTTATCATCTTTTGCGTTACTTACATGTAAATTTAGAGGAGCTCCCCCAATATAGAGATTGCCGATCACTATCTTTTTCTTGCCGGCTTTCGCCAATTCATATAAATTCTGTTCAATAGCATCTTCCGAGAAACTATTACCGATGGCCAATATTCGTAGCACACCATCATCCAAAGATTTATTTTGCGCATTTAATCGATTATTCCTCAAAAAGAATACGATTAAAAAACCAAAAACCAATACCTGTTTTACTTTTATCATCATATAATGCAATAACAACTAAATTAGATAATATCTCGTAGAAATACGAATGATATACCTAGAAAGGGAGATTTTCTCCCATCTGTAAGTTATCGAGACAGCAGCTGGGACAGGGATATCTGCTCATAAAACTTAATAATAGTGGAAAATAGCTGTATAGCATGTAATTCTGATAGCTATATCTGCGACCACTACCAATATACTTCCTAACAGTCAGATAACATATAAAACTAGTTATAACAAGTAACTACTGCAAGGCCAATTGATATGCAGCTATAGTATACAGGTAAAAGTAATAGGATTTGACACGGTCAGTGCAGGCTGCAGGACTGCTACCGTTTGCGGAACAGCTTCCGATGGAGC